>JABABH010000107.1 GCA_014238325.1 Coxiellaceae bacterium
ACCTAGAGATTTTTTTCTAACCCTATAAGTGATATCGTTAATCTTTAAATACCTTCTATCTCGCTGAGCAGATAGTATAAAATAATCTTGCAAAATGACCTTTTGATGCTTATGGTTCGGGCCAATATTGCCCATCCCATATGGCACAAATAACCATAAATCTTGATGGTGCCATTGCATCTTGACGATATCCCATACCGATAATAGAATATCTTTTTCCGCTTTAGGTATACGCATATAGATATAGCTATATTCTGATAAACCATAGTTTAGATGGATGCTTTCATTTTTAAAGGGAAGCTCTAAAGCTTTAAATATAAAGGTTTTAGGAGCATCATTTAAAGTTGTATTGCGAGGCTCTTCTGCTGAGAACAATTGAGTCACCGTATCAGAGGATGTTTTATTCTGTTCTATCGAAGAGGCTAATAGGGGATAGCTCAGTATACGATCATATCGATCGGTAGCGTTATTAACCACAGATACTATGCCTATCATATTTTGCAAATTATTAGGAATATGGTGAGCGATATGCTGCAGCGCTTGTCGTGAAGTGATATCTGCTTGGATCTTGAGCCTAGGGCGCTCTCCGCTCGAAGGAAACATCATCGTACTCGATAAATTTTTATTGAAATCATGATAAGGAGCTGATAGCAGAATCGGTATATGTGGAGAAAGGGTTAACTTAAATTGTACTTTCTTGCAATTGATATAATGTGCT
This sequence comes from Coxiellaceae bacterium, assembly GCA_014238325.1. Classification (GTDB taxonomy): domain Bacteria; phylum Pseudomonadota; class Gammaproteobacteria; order Coxiellales; family Coxiellaceae; genus JABABH01. The sequence goes on from JABABH010000107.1 coordinate 719, forward strand.
AAGGATCGATGGGAAGGTGCGGCTAAGAGGCTGTAACAATCATTGATCAAGCCGTCGTATTTTAACACGATCAATGAGCTATTAGATAGGGATACCGTTAAAGGTAATCCTTGCCCACTATACTGAAGAAAGAACCCATCCCTGCCTCTTAGCTCTGTTCCAGGCCCTTCAAGATGCATGACGAATGGCTTTCTATCATAAATAGCATGCAACTGCACAGTATTCAATAACGAACTACGCTGTGGTAGGCGTAATACATCAGTATTTTTAGGTAGGCTGCTAATACGATGCACTAATTTTGGGTGACCTAAAATCACGATTGAACCTGCTTGTTCCATCGCAGGGATATCCACCACAAAAGAGTTGATGGCGATCTTCTTATCGTAGATATAGACGGCAGGCTGCCCCCAGAATCCTGTTAATGCTTGCAAATCTAAGATGCAACGTTTTACATCCAGTCGTGTGATATGAATGGATTGTTCGACTGACATCCATTGCAAATGAGCGGTATCATAGCCTGATAGAGATAATTGCAATACTGGCCACTTAAGCATTTCATAAAAAGCCTTAGGGAAAAATTTCTCCTTGGGGAATTGATAAAAATACACATTCTCTTTATTATCTGAATTGCCATAAAATTTAGCCTCCTCTACAAATCCAGCTATATTAATGATATGGAAATGATAGGATGGTAGACGATGATCGTCTTTTAATGACTTATAAAAGGGCAGAAGGCACATTCTTTTAAACCGCTGATTAACAAGATTCTTATCACTCCAAGGAAGTCGGCATCTCATACGCTTATCTATGGTATTCTTTTTCAGATAGTCTTCAATCGTGCTATGAATGATGGTCGACGCGATAGCAGATAGCGTACCCTCCGACCTAAAGAAAGAAAAAAAGTGACGCTTATACGCAGAAACCCTATCATCACCTATCTTTTTATAAGGGGTGATGACATAAGCTATAGAATCCTTCTCAATCCAATGAGAAAAGTCATCCCTAGCTTCTACTAGCAAAGGGGAGAATACAGCTAGGCTAGAATTTAATACAATTTTTTCGGGGGTCAATTGATAGGTTATCCTAGTATACCTATCATAAGGCATAACCCAACCCAGTAACCCATTATAAGACGTACCCCAATCCACTAACCCATCTGATCTAAAACTGTTTTCTTTGGATAGTTGACGAAGTGATATATTAGGATACCGTTGTTTGAGCTTCAAGTATTCAGAAAGATTGATCTCGATCCTCTTCTCATCCTTCATGTTTGGATAAGCGCTTGCTACAATATCGACCGATGGATGAGATGGACGTCTTGCTTTCAAGTTAAGAAGGATCGTTTCTGATAGATACGATAATGTGTGTTGCAGAATAGCCTCAGCCACTTGCAGCTCAAATTTTTTGAGCTTAAAGGAGTATCCATACGCTAGACTTTCCTCAGGAGCAAATTCCCTAGCAATCTTATAAGCTTTTGCCTCAGCTCTCAAGATTGATGCACCTCGTATAGAACCAAGTGTCACCATGACGCCGGCAGTCAGCAGGGTTCCAATGACCCCTCCCTTCAAGGCGAGCATGGGATAGATTATTCCCTCAGCTAGCTGCATATATGCAAGCTCGTGATCAAGCTCAGTTTTTGCCTGTACAAGACTGTGGATACCGACTCCTAGAGAAAGCGCGCCCAAGACCATGCCCGGCGCCCGAGTTAACTGATTCAATAGCTTATGAGTCGTTGCTGGTGAAAATGATAGTCGAAAAATAGGCTGTAATCTAGCCATGAGTGGGGGCAATAGGAAACGCTGTGATATTTCTAATCCAGCGACTATCATTAAACCGCTATAATCACCATGAAATGCGCCTATTCCAGCCTCCATCCAATCCAAAGCTGAATTCGCATATTCCGGATAACGATGCAGAGCTTGTTTGAGATGTCTGCTTATATGCTTTCTTAGTTTTAGCTTATCGGGTGCTGGCATGTCGAGAGGATCTATCGCATGCTGGATGATAAGTTCAGATACACTATCTTTTATGGTGTCGACTGGATGATTTTTTAGTATGTTTAACATTTTTGCTTTATAGGCGCGAAAACCTTTGCTCTGCTCTGACTTGCTAAAAGATATGTCTGGATGCTCTTTTACGAATTTTTGAATCGTTGATAATACTTGGGTGCTTGCACCATATAATGTTCTGCGTAAGGCACGTGGATTAAAAATTAATCTGTTATTTTCTAATGGAAAAATAGACTTTAAAAATTTTAAGGGCTTAACTGCTAACCATATTGAGCACATAGTGCGAAGTTTTGGTATGCGTTTTAACTGAGGAAGCTGATACAACTTGTAATCCCTATTGAATGGATAAAAGTTATACATATCACCGAGCAAACTATCAAGCCTACGGTATGGTCTCCGACCTTGAAAAAGCAAAGGATCCTTCCAAATCCAACGATTCCTAGCATGAGCTATTTCTATCATATACTGATTGATTTTTAAAATAAAGCGACGAGCACGAGGATGCTGGGTCATGTTGGCTAACACATGCTTTAATCTACTCATATGACGTGCTTTAAGAATAGGCTTTCCTAATTGATGGATAAAACCTTCATGCCACAAGTTTATTGTGTCCTTCGCTAAGGATAAATTGGCTTGATCTTCCTGATTCCTGAAGGCTTTAGGTTGGCGCTTCACTTCAAGTATCTTATCAATGGCCCTATGGATACGGGGATTATATCGACCATATAAACTGGCTATCCAGGCTAGTTTTTTGTCTTTTATCGTAAATTTATGTTGTAAGTCAAATTTTTTAATTTTTTTAGCTTTGTCATATAGCTCGTGACTACAGCTAGGTATGCCTCGCCTCATCCGGGTAGCAGAAGACGTTCCCGCTACACAGGCACCCGATAGGTTAATTCTAGCATTGAAATTATCAAGTATCTGCTTCATGGGAAGAAACTTGATATAGTCATCCCGAATTTTCAGAAACTCGTGGCTTGCTCTGCCATGAGGGAAAAGCGCTGGATATTGAAGGAATAATCTATTCATAACTGGAAATTCTATCTTGGCTTTAAAAATAGGGATTAAATGATTCGGATCCTGCTGAAGGTATAGCTTAAACTGATAAAAATCTGCAGGAGAAAGACGATGTTGCTCTGCTAATAAATACTGATTAATAGCTTGCTGTGAGTAAGACATATAGCTTAATAAAGCATCGTATCTTATATGAGAGCTATCAACAGGCTGCCTTAATTCAGGGATATCCCCTCCTGCTCTGGCTACCTTTTCAGGAGGCCCAAGTATGAGATCTAGATCAACTGTAGCTAATTCAGGTAATTTTTCCAATCTTAGATTGGCATCCCACTGTGATAATTGCCTTGAAAAATCTTCTATTTCTACACGGGGGTTCTTCGATTGGGCTATCCATATGGCCTGATCAAAGTTTGCTTGTGTCAGCAGATGACCTTTCAACAGCCCCCATATTTTAGGACTGACCTTTTCAGATAACAAATATGGGGAATCGAGTAAATTATTTAAATTCGATTCGGTCAGCATTTCTCTTGCTTCTAATAAGCTTAGGACTTGATCTAGTGCAACAGGAGAAGCATGGGTTGATATTTTTTTGATATTTTCTTCTGTTAATAAATTAGCCCTACTAAGCTTCACAGATATAGATGCAAGCTCATAGGGGGACGCGCTTTTCAGAAGAGAATCTATACTCTTCTCTGGTACATTTTTAGTATAAAAATACAAAAATTTTAATCCTTGAAGTAATGCTAACGGGTTTGGGTAGTATAAGACCTGTTGATACCTTAACGATGTCAACCATTCTGTCTTAAAATAGCTTATAATTTCAGCTATTTGATGTAAATCCTTCCGGCTTGAGAGATGCTCTATATCCAACAGATTTAAAGGAAAAGCCTTATTTAATTTTATGAGCATGGGAACTAGATAGTCTATACCCTTAATATTAGCCACCTCCCTAAGTAGGCGTAGAGAAGTATATGTTAATGTGCTAGCTTCCTCCAATGCTATAATGGATTTCAGCATCTGTTCCCTCAAGATAAATCCCGGATCTTCATTATCCGTAATAGCTGCTATAGTTCTTTGCAAATCAAAATAGCGCATACCTGTTTGCAATATTCTGCTTGCAGCTTCAACATATAGCTCTATATGTTGAGCACATGTTTTTGTTACCCACAGAGCATTCTCATTTTTTAAAGAAGGGTGGATTGAGCTCAGTTTATTCATTTGTTGTAGATATTTTTTTGGATTGATAATATGGGTATGGATGATCGTATCTAGATGATCTTGTTTCAGAATATTCTTCCGGCGAAGTGTTTTGAGATTTTCCACCATATGCATCATATCTTGCAGATCGAGCATGCTGCTATCCAGGCTTGGAAAGAGCTCCATCAAAGCTATCCGATAAATTGGCATAGTAGCATCTGCGATGGCTTCCAAATCTAAAAGTATGGGAGTTAAAAACTCTTTCACATGATGTATATCGTGCTTCATAAGCCTGTCTAGTCTGGCTATCAAACTTATTTCACTTGGACTGATTGAGAGCTTAAAGTTCTGATGATAATGCTTTAAGAGCTGATTGAGCTTATCCCTCCATGTTGCATGGGCATACGCTAGTAAAAAATGCATGAGTAAAAAATATTGCATAGGTTATATCCTTATCATCAAATAAAAACTTTAATATATTTTTTATCATAAATTATTTAAGAGTGTGTTATCTATACAGTGTTTGATGGGGATATATCGTTCGTGAATGAAGATGCGAAGTTGTGGTTATTGCGAGGGTATATTGTTATTTGGCTGGCGAATTAAGCATTCCCATCTTGATGAGTCACATCAAGTGCAGGGTTCGCATCTTGTAAGTGGGATGGTAGTATTTGTAAAATACACATCAAAACGGCTGCTTTTTCCTATATATTGATGATGGGGCTTGGGACCGAGTAGGCTGGGGGCCAAGCGTGGGCGCTTGACGACGACTCGTCGGCGAACCTTTTGTAATGCCAGTTTGAGTAATGCTGGAGCGTCTTCGTCCTTTCCTACCAGCTGGCGTAATAGCTGCATTTCCTTTTTTGCTTGTGTTGTTCTTTTATGTTCGGGATACATGGGATCGAGGTAAATGACGTCGGGAGTATCGGTGAGCGTAGCGAGATAGGCTTGAGCTGTTGATTCTACCAATGTTAATTGTAATGCGCAAAACCATGGGGCTTGTTGAGCGCGTATCAACGCGTCTCTCAGTAAAGCAGCAATAATAGGATGGCGTTCTATCATGGTGACCTGACAGGCTAAATTCGCGAGCATAAATCCATCGACACCTAATCCAGCCGTTAAATCTAAGACGCGTGCATTTTTTATTTTTTTGGTGCCTATGGCGCGGGCCATGAGTTGACCGTGTCCGCCACTGAATAAACGGCGATGTGAGAGCTTGTGATTGAGAAAGTCGATCCATATGGGCTTTATTTGTGGCTGATGAAGGGTATGCAATTCGAGATGTGATGAGGTGGTTACCAGTAGAAATGGATAGTCTTGATTGTTGATCGCGACCATCGGTATGTCTAGTTGTTGTGAGAGTGCTTGGGCGTATTGATAGCGTGGCGTATGCGTTTCTGTGCTGCTGATGGCAATGATCGGATGATGCATCATGAGCTAGGATGCATGGGAGCAAGGAGTTCTGCTTCTATAAAATCAAAAAATCGATCGGTGATGCATAGGGGTGAGCTGCGCTCTATTTCTTGTACACCCGTGGGGCTTGTGACATTAATTTCTGTAAGATAGTTCCCAATGACATCGATGCCGACAAACCATAATTTTTTTTCTTTTAATATAGGGCCGACTTTATCACAAATCCATAAGTCTCGTGTGGAGAGTGCTTGTACTTTTCCTTGTGCACCAGCGGCTAAATTACCACGAAAGTCTTCTGCTGCGGGAATACGTGCTAGTGCATAGGGGATGGGTTCGCCATTGATGAGAATAATGCGCTTATCCCCCTTCGAGATCTCTGGGATAAAGCGTTGTGCCATCACAAATTGCCTGCCTTGTTGGGTGAGGTTTTCCGTGATGACATGGCGGTTAGGATCAGTCGCCGTGACGTGGAAGACAGATTGTCCAGCCATACCGTTGAGTGGTTTGATGACGGTATCTTGTGTATCAGTAATAAAGGATTGCAGCACGCTCATATCAGCACTGACCAGCGTCTCTGGGCAGCATTCTGGGAACCAAGCGATCGATAATTTCTCGTTGGCATCGCGCACACTTGCAGGGTCATTGATAATGGCAACGCCTTGTTGAGCCGCCAACTCTAAGAGATACGTTAAATAAATATAATCCATATTAAACGGAGGGTCTTTACGTAAGAGTATGCCATCTAAGGTCGTTAAGGGCTGTATTTGAGGTGCTTGTGGTTCATACCAAGAGGATGCACCGTGGATGATTTTCAGTGGCGATAATCGAGCCATCACTTGGCCCTCTGCCAACCAAAGGTCGCGGTCGCTGAAATAATACAGCTCATACCCCCGACGAGCAGCCTGCATGGCTAAGGCAATGCTGGTATCTTTGGCAGGGTTTAAGGTCTGTATCGGGTCGATGAGTAAACCTAATTGGATCATAGGGATGCCCCGAAAGGAGCTAACTCTCGGGCTGCCGCTAAGACGGCAAGGCGTGCGATCACTCCATAGACGTAAAAGCGATTTTTTGCATGATCTTGTTGAGCAGAGGGGGCATGATTGTGAATTTCAAAGCAGAGTGGTACAAAATTCATGCCGGGGGCGTTTAAATTTTCGTTGCGAGATCGCCCTTTATGAATGCGATAAAAGCCGCCGATGACATGTTCTCCAAAGGCATAAATGACAGGTTCGGCAACAGCACGGTCTGGGCCAACTGTTTCAAAAGTAAACACACCCTCTTGAACCATGGCTTTATCAACCGGTGCTCCACCTTTGGAAGTAGACATTTGGGTACGTTGTTTTCTATTAAGTTCGTAGAGGGCTTCAGGGTCCTCTAGGGAAAGTACGGCCATCCCATAGCTCCCAGCGTCCGCTTTGACGACAAAAAATGGTTTTTCCTCGATTTTATATGCTGCGTATTTTTGTTTGACTTGGTTCAGTATTTGTGTGGCCGCCTTGACTAAGCATTCCTTTTGCTTGCGCTTGATAAAATCAACGCCCGAGCATTGATCAAATAAGGGATTGATCAACCAGGGATCGATGTCAATAAAATGAGCAAATTCTGTGGCTACCTGAGCATAGGTCTGAAAATGCCCCGATTTAAGCCGCGAGGACCAGCCCAATTCTGCTGCTGGCATCAGGCATTGTTCTAAATGCTGTAGCTTGGCTGGAATAGAGCCAGATAAGTCATTGTTTAATATAATAACGCAGGGGAAAAACCCAGGCACGCCAATGGTATGGCCTCGACGTTCGACAGGCTCCAAGATTAGGCTGCGGCCAGAGGGCAAGATTTTTTCTTGCGGCGAGGTAATGCTCTCATCTAATGAGCCGATACGGACCTCAAAACCTGCTTTGACGAGGATCTCGGAAAGCGTCTTAAGACTTTCAAAATAATAGAGATTTCGTGAGTGGCTCTCGGGGATGAGCAGGAGCCGTGTGACATTCGGGTTGATTTCGGTTATAGTAGCACGGGCGGCTTGTGCATAGAGCGATACTTTCTTTGGGTTGAGATTGTTGAACCCTGCTGGAAAGAGATTCGTATCTACGGGTGCTATTTTAAATCCCGCGTTTCGAAGGTCTACGGAAGTGTAGAAGGGCGGGGGCGTCTGTTGCCACTGCTGATGAAACCATGGCTCGATGTTGATTTGCTTGTCCACAACATGCTGTTCCAATTGATTCAATGGTCGACTGAAACTCGGACAGTAGTTGGGCGTGTTATTCTTGGGCATGTATTATTTTTCCTATATTTTTAATATACCATCTTTTTTCATACTTCGCGTTGCATGAATTGGACAGGTAAAATTATTGGCAGTGTTTGCGGCTTCTTAATAGCGGGCCCGCTGGGCTCTCTTCTAGGGCTTTTAATAGGTCACGCTTTTGATCAAGGCTGGGTTAACTCTCGTTTGCAAACGGCCTTTTCGCAATCTCATAGCAAGCCAGGCATATATTTTAATACTTTGTTCCAAGTGATGGGATATGTAGCAAAATCTGACGGCCGCGTCTCAGAGCGAGAGATACAACAAGCCAAAAAAATCATGTCCAATATGGGCTTGGATGACGATTTAAAGCGAGAAGCTGTCCGTCTATTCAACATGGGTAAAGCAGCTGATTTTAATTTAGCTGTCGCTTTATTGCAAGTCAGGCAAGCCTGCCGCTTCCAACCGATGTTATTACGTTCATTCCTGGAAAAGCAATGGGAGGTAGCGGCGGCTGATTCTTTAATTATCCATGCCGATAAACGCGCGGTATTAATGCATATAGCACAGCACCTTGGTCTGGAGTTTAGATTTACCGGTGGAGGGCAGCCTCATGGTCAGGGTTATGAGGGTTCTTACCATCAACAGTGGCAGCGTGCGACGCAACACCGTTCTGATCAACTTTCTTTAGACGAGGCCTATCGCTTATTAGGGGTATCGGCCTCATCGAATGATGCTAGCGTCAAACAGGCCTATCGTCGTTTGATGAGCAAATATCATCCAGATAAATTAATGGCGCGTGGTGAGTCTTCGGATCAGATTAAGCAAGCCACTCATAAAACTCAACAGATTAAGCGAGCTTATGAAAAGATTCAAAAAATGCGACAAGAGTAGCGAGAAAGCTTATGTACGATAAGGCACGCCGGGAGATCATTTCTGCTTCTATATTAGCTGCTGATTTTGCTGACCTGCGGCATTCTGTTGACCGTGTAGCTCGCGCTGGCGTGGATTATTTGCATTGCGATATCATGGATCATCATTTTGTTCCTAATTTAAGTTTTGGGCCTGTTATTTGTGCTGCATTAAGGCAGTGTACGGCGATGCCTATTGATGTGCATTTGATGGTGAACCATCCTGAATCCTTGATTCAGCCTTTTGCCGACGCGGGTGCCAATCTCTTGATTTTTCATCCGGAAACGGTGGCTGATGTCATGCAAGCTCTAGCAAAGGTGCGTGCTGTTGGTATGCAAGTGGGCTTGGCATTAAACCCTGAGATACCTCTTAATCTTTCATCGGAAGTGCTGCGTGCTATTGATTTATTGCTGATGATGTCGGTCAATCCGGGCTTTGGTGGGCAATCCTTTATCCCGGAGAGTCTGCAAAAAATAAAGCAAGCGCGTACGATGCTGGATGCGGCTGAAAGTCAGGCGTTGCTGGGGGTCGATGGGGGGGTGAAAGCCGATATTGTTGGGTCGATCGTGCAAGCGGGTGCTGACTTTATCGTCATCGGATCGGGTTTATTTCATGCTGTGAATTATGAAGTTAAAGTGCGTGAGATACGACAGCACATGGAGCAGGGTCATGCTCTTGATGATCGATAATTATGATTCGTTTACGTATAATTTAGTTCAGTATTTTCAAGAATTGGGCACATCGGTCACGGTATATCAGCATGATGCCATTACTGTCGAAGACGTGATCGCTATGCATCCGCAATACTTAGTGATTTCACCGGGGCCGGGCCGTCCTGAGGAAGCGGGCATTTCTTTAGCTTTAATTAAAGCGTTGGCAGGAAAAACGATCCCCTTATTGGGGGTGTGTTTAGGACATCAGGCTCTGGGCATGGCATTTGGTGGGGAAGTTGTACTGGCAGACCAAGTGATGCATGGTAAAAGTTCGCCGGTTTTTCATCAGGGCCAAGGCGTGTTTCATGGCTTAGAGGCTCCGATGATGGCAGGACGTTATCATTCTTTATTATTAGCCGGCCCGTCATTGCCCCCCGTATTTGAAGTCACGGCTTGGACTCAACCCGTGGAAGGTATTCGAGAAATTATGGGTATTCGGCATCGCGATTATCCACTAGAGGGTATTCAGTTCCATCCAGAGTCTATATTAACAGAGTGTGGCCATCGTTTATTATCGAATTTTTTATATCGTTCTCAGAGGTGGCCGAGTCAACGAGGTGTGGACGACAACGTAATACAGCGCTGATGGCTTCCCTTATATATAGTCTGTCCCTCCGGATACCGAGCGTTGATGTACGAGTGCTTGGAATAGATGACGGACCTGTTGCGACAATCGTTTGCTGAAGGTGGGCTTGGTTTTAAATTGCACTTCATAGCTTTGTCGCCCGCTTTCAATAGCGGTCATGATATAATCATCGCTGGTTTGAAGCGCATCGATGAGCTTGAGATCCAAGGCTTGAACCGCAAACCAATGTTCCCCAGTGGCTACCGACTCAACATCAAGGTCTGGGCGATTCTTTCGGATAAAAGCTTTAAACGCTTGATGGGTGGCATGGATATCTTGCTGCATTTTTTCTCGATCTTTTTCGGTATTTTCTCCAAAAACGGTTAAGGTACGTTTGAATTGTCCAGCAGTAATTTGCTCGAAATCAATACATTTTTTTTGTAAGTAGCGATGGAAATTTGGAAGTTGAGCAATCACACCAATAGAGCCAACGATCGCAAATGGCGAGGCGATAATCTGAGGAGCAACGCAAGCCATCATATAACCACCGCTAGCCGCCATGTTATCGATGGAAACGGTCAGGTGTATGCCTGCAGCGGTAATGCGCTCAAGTTGGGACGAGGCTAAACCGTAAGCATTCACTAAACCTCCACTGCTTTCTAAACGTAATAATATTTCGTCATCTGGTGTAGCATAGGTCAATAATGCAGTAATTTCTTCTCGTAAGTTAGATACGGCGGAAGCACGAATATCGCCTCGGAAGTCCAGTACAAAGAGACGTGCGGGAGTATGGGATGCGTTTGCTTGTGTTTTTTTGACCTTTTTCTTTGATTTCAAATATTGTTTCCAGTCCTTTTTGGGCGCTATGGCCTGGGTTAAGGTGTCTTTATAAGCTTCAAATTTTTGGTTTATTTTTTTGATCTCTAGGCGGCCTTTCATTTTGCTCTTTGCAGAAGCAGCAAGGCCAAAGATAGATAAGATGAGAATAAAAATAACCAGCGCAATACTGATGAGCTTTGCTAGAAATAGGCCATAAGCCATAAGAAAGGCCATGTGGGCTGCCTCCGGATGTTCATTTAATATATAGGGCACATTTCCAAGCAAGTTTGGAGCATGTGCAGCTTGATTAGCATATTGTTGCCGATCTTATAATGCTACTATGAAATAAGCAATCCCTCTTTTAGATCATGGGGCTGTCCCATTCAACCAAGCTGCATTTCGACAAGTAGGCAGAAAAGCTTGGAAACAAGATGTCGGCTATCATCGCTGTAGTTTAGCAGAAACTGCTAGGTATCGCATCAGACAACTCTTTGGGAGTCAACTCGGTATGCCTCCGTCAGTCTGAGATAAAAGGCGTTTATAACATTAAATAATGCAGCAGCGTCCATCTTAAGAAAAATAAAAAATTTTGCGATCAAGCATTACCGACAATTTTTAGAGGATAGCATAACCCAACTTGCACCTTGAACTGCATTGGATATACTGGTCTTTGTTAATATACTGCTCGCGAATGAAGATGCGAAGTGGGTTATTGCGAGCGGTATATCTTTGTTTTGATGACTGGGGTTTTGATGGCTGGCGAAAAATAAATGCTCGCTCAGCCACTTAAGAGGAAAATCGCGGTTGTCTCCTTAAGAATCCCCATCGTGATGAGTCGCCTCAGTGTATGCTTCGCACCTTGTCAGTGGCATGGATATAATAAATTACCTAAATAATTGTGATGCACATTAATATGATGTTGAATAAATTAAAAAGCAAATGGAGTGATAAAATATGCCAGATATTGTGATTGTTAATTCTTTTCCTGGAACGGGATATAGCTTTAAGCCTTCTACAGATTCTGCAAAGCTGCCTAAGCACTATGGGTATGATGATTTCTCATTTCATCTTATTAAGGAAGCTATGATAAAAGATCCAAAAGTTGAGGCTTTTTTCTATTATGGTTGCCAGGTATATGGGGGCGGCACATTTGCTTATGGCGTGAATGAGATCGCTCAAGAATGTTATACTAATATCAATAGCATGATGGCTGTTAACAGAGACGATAATATACGATACAAAATACTCATGGTGGCTCACTCTCGTGGTTGCATCTCGTCGGCTATGGCTATCCATTTGATTAATGCAAATCTTGAATTTAAGGAAAAAATTGAATGGATACTCGATTGGCGGGACCCTGTGCCTGGAAATTTTCAGTGGGCAACATTTTTGGATAGTTTCACCAACATCACTGCTGCCAATAACGCTAAAGATTTAACGGGGCATGATAATATCAGTCAAGCTTATATTACTATAGCGCAAGATGGTTTCTTCCCGGTTGCTTTTACGCCTTTGATCCCTGCCTTTCATTCCAAGACCCAGGTTGAGGTGACGCCGATGTTGGGCCTCCATGACATTCAAGAATCGCTTGCAATCGTAAGCAAAACTGGCAGAGGCGCCGAAAATAATAAGACTCCGTTTCAGTATGGAGTAGGGCGCAGCAATAAAGTAAAACTTCGTGACCCAAATATATTTAATCTAGGTCTCATGAGAAGTTATAGTATTTTAGCAAATTGGGGCATATTAGATCCATTACAAGCTTTTTGTACTGCTGATGCCACATCAGTCAGTGAGTTATTGCTACATGGTTTTGAAAATCAATCATCTGGTTTACCGCATCCATTATATCTCTTTGTACAGGACTATATAGAAGGCTGGAAAATCCATGATCAGCAAAAAGATAATAAGATATGGGCTGCTCTTGAGAAGAAAGATATCAACATGCTGAAAGAGATTGGAATGGTAGCAGTATGTAAAGAGGTTGAAAAAACGCTCTATGACCGAGTATTTCAAGAAGAGATGGCTTCTACCATTGATGCACCAGCATTCCGACGCCCTCTATTCGGTGGTGACGAGTGCCTCAGAAACCCGTGTAGTGACGTACCCGAGGTGTTGAATGAGAGGCATGCTTGGTTATCGGATAACCCGTATTTAGTTCCTTTGCTTACTGTTAAGACTGATAGACCTGAGATTAATGTATCGACTCGACTAGATCTGAATATTAAAAAATTACTTAAGTCTGAAGATAAGCTGAAAACATTACATCAGCTGATTAGGGTAAATAATAATACAGGAGGAAAGAATGTTTTCTCTCGCCCCCTTATTTCTTTTATCTATCAATCACCGATAGCTATTCCAGTATCTTCGAACGTATACCAAGAGTTACTTTACGCTTTGAAAAAGGTTACATGGATCACGAGTGAGCTAGAAAATGGCTTGAATCGTAGTTTAAATTGCCAGGTGACAGGAGAAAAACAGACTAAGTATATACTTTCGAAGATTGAGTCTGCATTATGCAAACTTAGGCCTGATCTTCAGGCTGAGAAGGAAGCATCGCGTCTATCTGATAGGCCTGCCCTCCCTCATGGAATGGTCTAATGAGTGTGAGGCAA
>JABABH010000108.1 GCA_014238325.1 Coxiellaceae bacterium
AGGCAAAGTGTTTCGCGGTGAGCAGTTAAGAGATTTTGAGGCTGAACGAGACCGTATTGACGCCCTCATCAAAACGAGAGAAGAAGAAAATCTTCAATTGGCCATTAATTAGCTTCTGGTTCAGATTTAACAGTAAGATAAACAGATCAGCCTATTGAATAATTACTTCAACGCCGGGCTTAACCAATACCGTTAGCTCCATGGCATCCCAATTCGTCAACCGAATGCATCCATGACTGGGTTCACTGCCAATTTTTGAGGGTTCAGGTGTGCCATGAATTCCATACCCACGCTCAGATAATCCAATCCATGCGGTGCCCACCGGATTATTTGGCCCCGGAGCAATAACACGCTGAACGCCGTCATCAATTTTCTCAAAACCATTTTCAGGCGATAACGTATAGGCTGGGAACCCCGCCTTATTTCGAACCGTGAAATTGCCGCTTGGTGATGGATTTTGTTTAGATCCGATACTCGCTGGATAAAAAGCAACGATGGAACCCTTCTCATCATAAGCTGTAATATGCCCATGAGTTTTATCAGCTTTAATCTTAGTTACACGTCTATCTAAAGAACGACCAATATTAGCGACTTTGATAATTGTTCCAGGTTTTGAAAAATCAGCACCCTTATTCAAACGAAGCAAAAATTGCTCGTCCATATGGAACCGTTCAGCAAGCTGTTCTGATGGTGATCTATATGACAATCGCTTCAAGTCGTCTTGATCTTGAATACGTGTTGGGATTACCCTCGCATACGGGCCTGAAACATCAGCTTCACTCAAAATATAGTCAACAAACGCATCTCCACCAGATGCCATCAGTTTTTGATCAAGCACTTGCTCGTTCTTTAATATATCTATCGCAGTCCCACTAGATTGATATAGTTCTATCGCTTTGGTTAAATGTTCAGACCTTAAGCCGTTTATCACACCAGGTGAAATTCCTGCTCGATCAAGCAAAACCTGCAACTTTGCAATTTTTAATTTTTTAGCTGCACTCGATTGCGCTGGTTCTATCTTCATAACACTTAAAAAATCTGGTCGTGCCAACGCTGAAGCCTGAACCATTGTTAGGTTCGCGCTTGTTGCAACCATAAAAGTGGCAAAGAGCATCGAGGCAGATTTTGCGATTATGTGATATTTTACGACCAAGAACTTGAACCCATTAAAAACAATCTGTTTCTATTAAAATGGATTTGATTTCAAGGAGATAAAAGAAAATTTTCTAATCACGTTTAATGCCAAGTTCTGCCTGCAGTTTTTTAGTCAATTTTTGCGAGATTATATGATGGCTTTCTTTCAAATAAGTTTGAATGTCACTCAATGTAACAATTTCAAAATCATACGCCTGTATCCATTTTCCTCCGCGAGGTGCCAGATAGGGAGCAGGGCGATAGCCTTCCTGTTCTTTTAATATTTCAAAGGTTAAATCAGAGCATTTGAAAACGATATGCGGTTGTTCTCTGTCTGACCAACCTGCAATAGCAAATACTTTCCCGCCTACTTTCCATACATGCGCCCCACCCCATTGAACCACATGTGTGGTTGCTAGGAGCGAGGCGCAAAAGTCGTTATAAGTATCATGGTTCATAATTGGCTCATCAAGTTATGCAGCATTTTTATGCAACTTTTGCACCTTCTCTACACCTTGCAGAT
>JABABH010000109.1 GCA_014238325.1 Coxiellaceae bacterium
ATTAAATAAAAATAATAAACAATGCATTATCACGAAATCCTTTTGGAATTTTAGAGAAGCTGAGCAGACTTGTAAAGCTATTTCATACGATTGAATCAAAATAACCTTGAATATCCTGCTGATACTGATAGCCTTCAACTCCCTAGCTTCATTCCTGCCCCTTGACACGATAAAAAAATACCATAAACTCAATAAGATGACAAAAAATATACAACCGAAGCTACGCAAAAGGCATATTGCTGTTGCTTTATCCGGTGGTGTTGATTCTTCGATGGCTGCCTTCCTGTTAAAACAAGCGGGACATCAGGTGACTGCCATCTTTATGAATAATTGGGAAGTCGATTCGGACAATCCAAGCTGTACGGCAAGCCAGGATATCCGGGATGCCCAGGCCGTTGCTGACTACCTTGGTATTCCCTTGCAAATAGCTAATTTTAAGCATCAGTATTGGGATCAGGTGTTTCAATATTGCCTCGACGAATTCGTTGCAGGACGAACACCCAACCCTGACATATGGTGCAATAAATATATTAAGTTCAAAGCCCTCATGGATTATGCGCTGAATTTAGGCGCTGAATACCTTGCCACTGGGCATTATGCTCGTATCACTGGTTCATCAAACCAATGGGAGCTCATAAAAGGTGTCGATTGCAACAAGGATCAAACTTATTTTCTACATCTGCTCAATCAAGCACAATTATCAAAAACACTCTTTCCTATCGGGGAATATCATAAAAATCAAGTGCGCGCAATAGCAAAAGAGGTTGGGCTACTCACACATGAAAAAAAAGATAGTACCGGCATTTGCTTCATTGGGAAAAGAAAGTTCCGTGCTTTTTTAAAAGAATTCTTACTAACACAACCCGGCCATATACAAACCACTGATGGGGAAACCATAGGCAAACATGAAGGTTTGATGTTCTATACCATTGGACAGCGCAAAGGACTTTATATCGGTGGTCAACAAGGTAGAGCCTCCTCTCCATGGTATGTACTCGCTAAAAAGATAGCCTCTAATATCTTGATCGTCGGACAAGGACATGACCACCCTGATCTCTATACTCACGCACTGACTTGCACGCAAGTCCATTGGATAGGTCATACCCCTCCGCCTCTTCCCTTAACCTGCTTAGCAAAAACACGCTACCGTCAAAAAGAAGCCGGTTGTATGCTAAGTAACACCGGATCTGAACAGCATGATGTGCAATTTGAAACCCCACAGCGCGCCATTACACCAGGGCAGTCTATTGTTTTTTATGAAGGGAACCACTGCTTGGGAGGCGGCATTATCCAGCATGCTTACCACCCATAGTAAAATATGTGTGATCAGCTCGCTCTGTACTATCGTGCCTTATTCAATACAATGCTATATTAACCTTCATCCTTTCGCATTTTTGACCCAACCAGAAAACCTATAAGCCTATGCCTACTGCCAATGTACTCAATCCACCCATACCCACCAACAAGGACACTCGTTTACAGTGGGGAAATTTAAATGTAGACGCTGCAGCCTTAGCCATCGGAGGTTTAGCCGAAACTAAAGTGGCCCCTTACCTCGTTATTACACCTAGCATATATTGCTCCAACAAAATTTATCACGCCTTAAAGTTTTTCTTTCCTGAAGCGCCTTTTCCTATTTTACGCTTTGCCGATGGGGAAACCCTCCCATATGATCACTTTTCACCGCATGCGGATATTATATCAAATCGCTTATTGACATTGCATCAACTACCAGACTTACGTCATGGTATTGCCATTGTTGCCATCACCACTCTAATGCACCGCTTATGCCCCCCTCACTACTTAGAGACACATACACTACTGCTCACATGTGGCGATTTATTTTCTATCGCTGAAAAAAAAGAACGTCTTGTACAAGCTGGATATCGATCAGTTGCACAAGTTATGGAGCATGGCGAATTTGCGCAACGTGGATCTATCCTTGATATTTACCCCATGGGCACCTCAGAGCCTTATCGGATTGAATTATTAGACGATGAGATTGTCAGTATACGAAGCTTTGACCCCAGCACACAACGTTCTATAAAAAAAATCAAGGCACTGAGCATACTTCCAGCCTTTGAATACCCGCTTACTGAAGGCGGCATTCAATATTTTCGACAAAACTGGCGCTTACAATTTCCAGGTAACCCACAAGCCTCCTCCCTCTATCAACAAGTGAGCGAAGGCATAGCCGCACCTGGATTAGAATACTATTTACCCTTATTTTTTGAGGATACTCATACCTTTTTTGATTATATGAACCATCTGGAGACTATATTTTTATTGGAAAGCATTGAGACTTCGGCCCAACAATATTGGAAAGATATTGAAGAACGTTACGAACAACGTCGATACGATACCACTCGCCCACTTTTTTCACCTCATGCTCTTTTCTTGTCGTATGCCGATATTGCATCAGCGATGAAACCCTTGACTCAGATACAGATCTATTCACATCCTTGTACAGAAAAATCTGGACATTTTAATTTTAATATCTCCCCTGTCCCTAAAGGATTAATCAACTATCAGGTCCAAGATCCCTTATTGCGATTAGCTCAATTCTCAAAAAGCTGTTTAGAAGATGAAGGTCGATTATTATTCTGCGCTGAAACTGCTGGACGCCAAACCCATATACAAGACTTACTCCACACCATCGATGACTTACCTCACCCAGTATCGATACAAGATTTCCCTGCATTTATGAAAAATAACCTCCCTGTTGCATTAACGACGGCGAGGTTAACAGAGGGTTTTATAATACTCTCTCCTCATCTCAGTATACTGAGTGAACTTGCATTATTGGGAGAGGTCGTGCGTCAAACCACCTCCCGCGGCAAAACCCCTATCCACCCTGATTTGGTGATTCGCAATTTAATCGAACTACGTGTTGGTGATCCAGTGGTGCATATCCAACACGGCATTGGCCGCTATCTAGGCTTACAAACTATTGAAACCGGTGGGCATACCGCTGAATATCTCTCTTTAGAATATGCGAATCATGACCGCATTTACGTGCCGATTGCAGCTTTGCATTTCATTACACGCTATGTGGGTGCCCATGCTGAGCAGGCTCCTCTACAAAAATTGGGTGGGAAGCAATGGGATAAGATAAAGTCTGACGCCATTAAACGCATTCATGATACGGCGGCGGAATTACTTGAAATTTATACGCGGCGTAAAGCAACACCAGGCTTTGCATTCCAACTGCCTCAGCAAGAATATGATATATTTAAGCGTAGCTTCCCGTTTGAAGAAACACCGGATCAGGTGAATACTATTAAAGCCATTATAAAAGACATGTCAGCGCCTTGTAGTATGGATCGCTTAGTCTGCGGAGATGTTGGTTTTGGGAAAACAGAGGTGGCCATGCGCGCGGCTTTTATGGCTGTATATAACCACAAACAAGTCGCTATTCTTGTGCCAACCACGCTCTTAGCCGAGCAACATGCTCATAATTTTAAAGACCGCTTTGCCAGCTGGCCCGTGCGTATCGCTGCCTTATCCCGGTTACGATCCAACCAAGAGCGCCAAACTATACGTGCAGCGTTAAAATCCGCTCAAATTGATATTATTATTGGCACCCATACGCTCTTAAGCAGCACCATCATTTTTAAAAATTTAGGCTTGTTAATCGTTGACGAAGAACACCGATTTGGAGTCCGCCAAAAAGAACGCATCAAAGCAATACGTGCTAATCTTGATATTCTCACCTTAACGGCAACCCCCATTCCCCGCACCTTAAATATGGCCTTAGCTGGAACACGTGATTTGTCCATTATTGCGACCCCCCCTGCTGGGCGTTTATCCGTCAAAACTTTTATTCATGAATACAGTCAAGACTTGATTCGAGAAGCCATTCTTCGAGAAATCTTACGTGGTGGTCAGGCCTATTTCCTACATAATGATGTTTCTACGATAGCAGCTGTAGCCGATAAAATTCAAGCTATGGTACCAGAAGCTCGACTTGCTATTGCCCATGGACAACTGCGAGAAAAAATATTAGAAAATATTATGTCTGATTTTTACCATCAAAAATACAATCTTTTAGTCTGTTCTACCATCATTGAATCAGGCATTGATATTCCGCACGCCAACACCATTATTATTAATCGTGCCGATCGCTTTGGTCTCGCGCAACTGCATCAACTTCGCGGTCGCGTTGGGCGCTCCCATCATCAGGCTTATGCTTATCTACTGATTCCACCCGTAGATGCGTTGACCCTTGATGCCAAAAAACGTTTAGAGGCTATCGATATGCTAGGGGAAGTTGGGATGGGCTTTAATTTAGCCAGTTACGACTTAGAAATTCGTGGATCCGGTGCTTTATTAGGAGAAGAGCAAAGCGGACATATCGAAGCCATTGGCTTCACACTCTATTTAGAATTATTAGAAGAAGCTGTACAAGCCTTAAAATCCGGAAAAACACCGAGTTTCGACAAACCGCTTTGCCTCGGAGCTGATATTGACCTGGGCATAAGCGCCTTACTTCCTGCCGACTATGTGCCTGATGTCAATGTACGCCTGACCTTCTATAAACAATTATCGAACTGCAAAACCTCTGCAGATCTTCACAACTTAAAGGCTGCTCTCATCGATCGGTTTGGAGCGTTACCCATCCCAGCACAACATTTATTACAACAACATGAAATAAAACAACAAGCGGAATGCTTGGGCATTACAAAGCTAAAAATCGCCAAAAAATATCTCTACTTATATCTAGAGGATCCTGCGCCTCACCTCAAATTAGAGGAGCTTGTCAAACGATTGCAAACTCAGCCCCAACAATATCATATGGAAGGTCATACGCTCCGCATTACACTGCCTGCTACACGACCAGATAACGACTCCCCCACCCCA
The DNA here is from genome assembly GCA_014238325.1 of Coxiellaceae bacterium. Lineage (GTDB taxonomy): Bacteria > Pseudomonadota > Gammaproteobacteria > Coxiellales > Coxiellaceae > JABABH01. Next base: position 4,861 of record JABABH010000109.1, read on the forward strand.
TTTATTCAGCGAGAGATAAAAGCATTATTTGAGCCAGTTAAATAATATACCGCTCGCGCCTGAAGATGCGAAGTGGGTGATGGCGAGCGGTATACCTTGG
>JABABH010000110.1 GCA_014238325.1 Coxiellaceae bacterium
CAGGTGTAAGTAGGTGTCTGATCCTTTTAGGCTCGCGAGCCCTTTCGAAAACTATCGAGTCATTATGAATCAAGCCGAGGTGTTATCAAGTGTAGGCATACGAGTCATCTCATCCTAGTCGCAACTGATGGCTATAAAAAAGGCAGGAGGGGTGAACCATTAAAATTAGATATCTCATTCTCCTGTTTTTAATGGCACGGTATAACCTTTGAGATGACTCTATGTTATTTTTTAAATCGTATAGCCATTATCATCACTTTCATAGTTTAAAAATATGACGAGTTCATTGACATAAAAAAGGGAAAATCATGCCATTGCCCGTAGCCTTAACCATAGAATTAGAATCTTATTATGCTGCTAGAAGACTAGGAAGATTGCGTCCTCATCCAGCCGTACGTGCTTTAAATCATTTACGTGGTCAGGATCAGGAAAACCCATGGAAAATTTTGAGATGTTTTTTTGAGGAACCTCTTGGAGAGTCCCGTGCTTTTCATTATCTATATCATGGGCTCAGTCAATTGATATTTAAGCGTGCTTCTATTCCTTATTCAAGTAGTAAGGCCATTATTGATCATTTACATAAACTCTATCGTTCACTCTTGCTCACTGAAGAAAAATTAAATTTAATTTATCAATCGAATATCGTAGAGCCTATTAAATTCTTAGATGCATTAGAGCATTTGAATCGTATTGGGCTTGTAGATACACCGGCTTTTGAATTGATTAGAACTGATTTTTTAAAACAACCTGATATTTTAGTTAATCACATTCAATCTATGATGGAAGCTGGGTTTTCTGTTGAAAAAACTTGCACTATGATTCAAAATTTTATAAATAAAATTTCTGTTTCAGCTCAAGAGGCATATTTTGGAGGCTATGGAAAATCATTACTGGATGAATTATTAGAGACGATGTCTTCTTTAAATAATGCTCAGTTAATGACAGAAGATTCTATCTCATTTATTTTTGAGCTGGAGTCAATGGGAATGCTCGATTATAAAGAAAGTGTTCGTGCTATTCGAGATCTTCATGAAGCAGGTTTATGGACAGAAAGCAACAGAGAATTCTTTAAGCTCCCCCATCAGTGGAAAGATTCCATCTTTAAAATTTTAGAGCTTAAAAAGGCATCCTTATTAAACCAAGACATGATCGATATTATAAAATTAAAAAAAGATAACTTAGTTTCGGCTGTGATCGAATTGCATCATGCTCATTTATTGGGCGATGATAATATGTCCTTAATAAAGCGAAGTGATTCTCCAAAGTTATTGGCTGAGGGATTGGCCAGACTTAAAAGATATGGGCTATTAGAACCCAAATATGTTGATCTATTAATAGCTTATGAACATCCAGAGAGGTTATCAAGAGTATTAGCGCTCTTTCAGTTTAGGGAGATGCTAACAGATGAGAATATCCAAGATGTTATGCGTTCTCCCAACCCTAAAAAACTTAGACAGGCTTTGGAAAAGCTCAAAATTGAAAATTTATTAAATCAAGAAAATTTTGATTATATTAAAACGATAGAACATGCTGATCGTGCTGTCGACACATTATTGATGCTGAATAAATCTCATTTACTCAGCACAGCTAATTGGCAAATAATACATGCTTATTCGGATCCGGATAAGCTGTTTTTAGCTCTTCAAGATCTGAGCAACGTAGAAGGTTTTCTGAATCAAGAAAATTTTGATTTATTAAAAGTAAGTCAGAATCCCGTAGCTTTGGCAAGAGGGTTGTGGATTTTAAAAAGTCATAATCTGCTGATAGATTTTAAGCAGAAATTGATTCAGCATAGTGATATAAAGCAGCTGTCTCAATTGATGAAAACGTTAGCCACAAATCATTTACTCAATAAAAATAATTTAGAAGCATTGATAGATAATCCGATACTCACCTCAGAAAGAATGCAGCATTCATTTTGGAATCTTTTAAGTAAAAAAAATACGACGCAGGATATATTTGATCGATTAATTAAAGTTATTCATAGCCAAGATATAGAGCTGGGTTTATTAGAATTGTTGGAGGGCACCTCTAATTTATTTGGAACGATAGAAACCCATGATCCTTCTGTTGAGAGTTCTTTTAAGATATCTAGAAATAAGTTATTTAAACGTTATTATGATAGTATGCAAAACCCAAAATTAAATATTGTTTTGGGAGACATCAAAAAGTTTATTCATCATCTTCCACCTTCTGATGACAAAAATTTAGCAAAAAAGATAATAAAAGAACTGATTGAAGATTATGATGCTGGGATTCACAGGGTTGTAGTATTGTCCTACCTTGCTGCTAATGATGATGTGAATAGGGTCGGAACAAAGGAGGATGCATTAGGACGTTTTGTGGATGGGTTATTGGATCTACAAGGGGATGGTGTTCTTCGCGTAGAAGATAGAGGAGTTGGAAGAAATATTCGTATCTGTGAAGCAGGTATTGCGAATAAATTTTTAGAAACATTAATTAGTATCCATCCGGATGTTGAGATTAAAATACAAAATATAGCAGCTGCTACCCATAAATTTCAGGTACTGGTGGCTTCAGAGTTGAAGGCATATTTAACTAAACAGCAATCTATATTAGATCCATCAGAATTTTTAAAGCTGATCAATCAGTTGGAGCTAGATGACAATGCTTTAGTCAGTATTTGGCCTGAGATAGAAAAGGGCGTAGTCGATGAGATCATGTCCGAATATGGATCAGTTTTTCGCTATAGTCAACAAGATCCTTCTTTAATAAAGTTAATCAACAATATCGAATATATTCCGATCAATCACGTTTTTTCAGAATTTAAGCCTCTTACTTTATCAGATGCATGTGAAGCGGGTCCTTCTGGGCTTCGCCATCGACGTTCTGCCATCGATTGTACGGATAAGCTATACGAGAAGATAAAACAGTTGCATGACTTAGATGTATCTTTGGATTTTGATACACGAGATCAATCCTTAGCGGTATTGGCATCCTATACGACGGACCTCGATATTGACGAAGGAGTGAAGCATTATATTGAGATAAAAAATATACCTGCTCATTTGCAAACTGAACAGAATCGAGTTGATATCTTGAATATCCAAGAAGCTAGCCGTGATTGGTTTGAAAAAGATTTTAAGTCAGCCCTAAATGCTCCAGTGGCTTCTTTTAATCGTCTGGAAGATGTCTGTCATTTTCTGAAAAGTCAAAGTGAAGGTGCTCAAGCATGGGTACTTAACATGAACAATCGTATCATTTTTCTAGATGCGTCAGCAGATAATGGAAAGCTAGCATGGTCTGATCGATTCTTATTTAAAAAGAAGAAAGGCCATACCGGTCTTAGTGAATTGATAAAAGGATTGACACAAATCTATCCTGCAGACGCTCACTATCAGATTTATGCTAAGCCATCGGCTGTCAGTCTTGTTAAAATAAAGGAATGCTTCTCTCCACTGATTGATCCACTTAATTTGTATCAACACTTTTTTTCGGTTAAAGGTTCAGGGTTACGTTTTCGGGTAGGTGATTTTTTAAGATCGTTCCATAAATTGGATCTTTGGAAATTTCAGAGAGTACAAAAAATACTGCAAGCCTCACCATCCATGGAAGTCGAAGATAGAGCATTTCCCGTGTTAGAGCGAGCCGCTTATCAGGCTTATGGAAAGGAAGTGATAGAAGCCGTAGTGGATGTCAAGTTAACGCAGCCGAGCGACAACCATCCCTTTGAAAAATTGCATGATGTCCTGCTGAAGCATTATTCTTCTATAACAGCAGGTAAAGCGCATGTCCAGCTGACGGAGCATCTGAAAGCTGGATGGGATCATGTGCAGAGGCATGGAGGGTTGGGGCGCAGTGCTATATTCTGGGTGCAACCCGCTATTGAGGCTGAACGTGGGGACCCCTCCGGTTTATTGTGCATGGCTGGATTTGAGTTTTGGAGCCGTTCAGCTGCCCCTCGGTTGTCGGCTATGTTACACCCTCGTCTCGCGCCTTTGATCGGCAGAAAAATGGCCAGTAGAGTCTTAGGGGCTATGGAAGGAGCGCCTGTCGTTGGGATAGCACTCCTAAACCTAGGTCTGGCCCTTAAATGCATAGCCACGCCTTCTACGACTCCTCTTGATCGTGAGAGCGCGATTGTTGACGCAGCTGCATGCATAGGGTACATAGCCTCCTCCATGATATGCAGTGTACCGGGCGGGGTGGTTCTGGAAATCGCTATTTTCGTGGTTGCTGCTGGCGCTCAAGGAAGTATAGAGTTTAAAAAGGATGAAGAAACTTACCATATTGTGATACACCACTCGGGAATACAAGACTTACATCGTGGCGTTAGCGGTAGGATGCCAGACTTTGAGATACTCTTAATTGAAGGGTCGAAAATAGAACATATTCTTGTTCTCCGTTCAATAGAGATCCTGAACACATTAGTGGTGAGCAGAGGGGAGGGCTCGTTATCGAAGCCTTTCATCGTGGGTGCTATATTGCCTCTCATCAAAGGCAGTCAGTTGCAAGGGATTAGTCAGGACACATATGAGCAATTGCGATCTCAATACCCTAGCTTTTCTTCACAATTTGTGCCTAATAATCACTTTCGTTGTGGGGATCCGCTAGCGTGTTATGTAGAAAAAACATATAAAAAGCGAGTGGATATTTTGTCTCCTGCTGAGGTGGAATTAGATTCTAGCCAACGAATCTTTATGCCGCCTCAAACTAAGGTGGAGGATAAGTTTGCTTTATGGCTAGAGCAGAATAATATCACGGAAGTGATATCTCCCTTTCCTGATATAACTGATATCTGTAAGCAACATCATCGGGCCATAAAAAAAGAGGTTGTCACGACAAAGGTGTGCACGAATGACAACTTATGGACAGGCAAGAGGGAATCGCACCAGTTATATGCCTGTCCCGACAGTCGTTTTCGGGCGCAGATCATTCCTGCGAAGGGCCCATTGTTTGCCCTGACTCCTGTACAGGATCAATATAATAACTTCCATTCCTTACCCTTTTCCTCCCGCTTGAGGGATTGCAAGACGGTTGATTATCAGATTTATATGAATATTATGCCTCATTTTTTGAGTTCAGCTACTTTTTTAGGGCATCATAGTCAGCAAGAGACATGCACTTTATATTTTCTCAATCAGGAGATATTGCCTCAGGCATTCTTTATCATTGAAGATCCTGTGACTTTAAATTTAAAAATGTCTAGTTATAAGACCGTGAGTTTGTATTTTGGATCACTGCAACAATCCATACATGCTGCCTTTGTCTCGAATATCCATACAGTATTATTAGATTTTAGTAACATGCCATCATCACAAACGCATGCGTTGTATTGGGTGGGAGATCGTCTTTATAGTGATCATGCTTATATGCGCCTTCAGCAGCTAGGCATGGACCAATTGCTATTTCGAGGTTACTCACAGGGTCCCAACCACCTAAGAAATTTGCCAGAAGTATTGCGAACAATTGTTTTACCAGCACGTCCTAGTGAGCCTTATAATACGGTGGAGTTATCGCTTCACACTCATCAAAATCATTCAGCTGTGGTGCACTTAGAAGGCCCTGGTACGAAACTACAATATCAAGATATTGGGGTGAGTTATACGGGGGCTCAAGGGCGCGATTTGTATATAACAGTGCTGAGGGGGCCAGAGCATGACTCAGTGGCGATGCTGAATTATACAACACCTTTAAATCATTGTTCTGGTCAGGCCTATACTCAAAGAGCAGCAGTGATTTATAATATCAGTTGTGGGGCCTCAACTTTGCTTTTAGACGTATCATTTTCTCAAAGAGTCATGATTTCAAGTGTATTGGAATGGAGGGAAAAAATATTATCCGCGACCTTGCAGGTATGGGGTGCCAAGCGCTTAGCTGGGCTGCAGGTGGATGCCCCTGCTTCGTCGATGAACGAATTGCAGAAAATTGCGAATGCCATCCCTGCTCCTTTGAGTCAAATCCTCGATAATATTCGCGTCAAAAACGCATCCGATGCAAGCTATATGCGTCAATTCAATAATCCATCCCTTGTCCTAGCTGTCCCTGTCATGCAGGGACGCTCGCATGATGTAGAGCCCTTGCCAAACGCAGAGAGTGCTCCTCCCATAGCAAGCAATAGCACTCGAACAGCCAGTATCAGATTCCCGTCTATCCTACAAATAGAGGAACAAGCTGATAGGAAGCCTATCGATCTAAGAATAAAAACTGCCTATGGCCAGACTCATGTGAGATTAGTGCAGACCTCAAGAGCGCTTCGCCTCATAGTATCGGATATTCAGGAGGTTTATCGAAAAGGGCAGCGCCCACATTTATATCTCGTGGTCTCTCATCAGAAAATATTGTCGGATACGGTTGGCCAGACCTCAAGAGTCGTCTTAAGAAATTTTTTTTCTACACAAGGCAGAACTCTTCGATCAGGGATTAACGCAGGAGGCAGAAGAACTCGTCGATTAAAGATTAACGATATGGTGTATCGTGTTCGGCAAACGAGATCAAGCGTGCGTGACAGCAGCCGTAGGAGCAGAATCAAAGTGCCTTTAGTCGTCCAATTCTCGCCAACCGATGTGCCAACATTGATTTATCCAGAGCGTATCGTGAGAGCTTCCCAATGGATACAATTTAGACATCTGTCCTTATTGCAAATGGGAATGCATCCTGATCTTGTTGAGGTAGGGAATTATAGCTTACCTTTAAACTACGTCCGTCCTCAGATGAACCTAGTTTTTGGCTCTAATTTCCGCCAACCCATCATCGCACGTGCTTTAAGAGAAGGCATTCGATACTTTAGGAATCAAAGGAAAGAGCTGCTCCTTGGGAATGCTTCAGTACGAGATGCTACCCATCTTCCTGTGAATGAAAGCATGCCGAGTACGCCTGCCAGTCCTCGCCAGCCTAGAGCGGCTCGTTTAGATCCGCAACTCACCTATCTAGCATTGAGACCGGATGGGTTGCCTCAAGTGAATAGTGCAGGGCGTTTAAGCTCTTGGATGACTACCTTATATGCTTCAGCGAAGTCGATGGTTTCAATGATTGCCATGCCTATCTTGAATGTTTGGTCTGCGGATTTCAAAGAGGATAAACCTGCGCTTTCTTCGAAGGTGCTCTACGACCAGGAACAACCAACAGCATGGCCCCGTTTTTTTGCGACGCCTCCCTATACGTCGAAAGAAGGTGGCCGACTCGCGAGTGCCTCTAAGACAGAGCATGTGCCATGGACACATGTGCCGACGACTCTATCCTTAGATCTGCCAACGTTATCTCTTGTTAGCTTAGTGATGGAGAAATATTGCAAACAACCTCA
>JABABH010000111.1 GCA_014238325.1 Coxiellaceae bacterium
ATCGTTACGTCGCTTTACGGGATCAGGAAATCAAAAAATGGCCTATACAGCTGATGTCTCGTTCTGCTGATGTGATGGGTTATGAAAAATTTTGTGAACTCAATCGTATAGCTCATGCAGAATGCAGTACTCATGAGAAAATTGCTGGGTTCAGTGCTTACCCGAATTTCACAAAGGTATACCGAGCATCCGAGGATACGATAAAAGCTTCATTGGAACTTCAGGCTCTGTGCTAGGGAGATTGAGAGAAAAACCTGTATCAAATGATGATGAGGCTATTCATATTGTGGTCGATAGCTTAGGTTGGAGTAGGCACCTAAAATCTCTTTGTGCGAGGAGTATCTAGAAAAGATGCTTTGATGCTGTGTTGCAGCTAGTTCTTCTTGGCACCTCTGTTCGCGCCGAGATCTTTTGATGGGTGGCGGTGAGCATGTATATTGTGCTTGTGTCGAAGTGTAGTGTTTTTGCTGATTACGTTCCTCAAGACGTGATAGTATCTTGTTTACTGCAGAAAAATTCTGTGCCATGAGTAGGATTTTTATATTACTTAAAAATTCCTTGTAATGGATTGTACGAAGGTTAGTTACTGCTACTTCTGTTAGTAATTGCTCCTCAAGATTATAAGAAGGATGATGCTGCCAGGTGCTGAATAATTTATCTGAGTGACTATCCCTTGTCACGCATGTATGGTTATCCTGATCCTCAAGAGATAGGGTATGGTGCTTTCGCTTTCTGTTAGAAAGAGATCCTTTAAGGTCCCCAGCTGATTGAGTACGCTGATGATCATAGGCAAGGTTATGAGAGAGCGCTGGTGTCTGTTGATGAGGCGCTAGTGCTATCGCCGTAAGTGCATCGTATTGTGGGACTGTCTCAGCTGCGTCTGCTTGGGCGCCATCCCACTCTTCTTCAATCATCCTCGTGCCTCTATCCTTTCCATGTTGTATAGATATGGTATTCATGAACACTGGCAATTGTTGGTTAGAAGGTTTAAGCACGATGATATCTTTCTATCATGACTTGTTATTTTTATAACTGAAGCAAAAAGTAGTATTGGTGGCATCTCTTTATCCAGTAACTGAAACAACCTCGATTGCAAGCAGTATCGAATAGATATTCTTAGCTGTTCTTTATAGCATGCAAGTTGCTGTGTTATATATTCTAGCGGAATACAATAATTGGTGAGGAAGCTTCTTTGGTATTCGTGATAAGTCTGTATAAATTTCTCGAGCTTTCTGTTGAGAGGGTCCTGAGACTGGCTACGCTTAATATCGATTAATTCTCTCATCATGTTTGACAATCGATGATGCGCTGCTCGTGCTATATGGACTTTTATGCTTTCCCTTATAGAATATTCGTAACCATTGCAATCCTGATTCCATTGATGGAAATTATAGATACTTGAAGTCGAATAAAGTGCACGTACTGTCTTATGCGTATCAGAAATACGAAAGCTAGGGGGGGTAACAGCAATTACCAGCTGATCGTTGATATAGCTCAGTGAGAGACTCGAGAAATTCACTAGAATCTGTTTATTTTTTTCTATATAGCAGGATAGTCTTTGTAGGCAATTGATTAATATGAAGGATAATGCATGGTCACTTAATAATGTCTCTTTGTCTTCCTGAGGCAGGCCATTAGGAGCTTCGACACCTAGAGCTTTCCAGCGAGGTATAGGGTCATAACTACCCGCTATAGCACTGTTCACGGTTTCTTTCATACTTTTCAATCTCTTTTATATTAGACTATATTATTTTTACAGATCCAAGCTTATTAATATCTTAAAGTGAGTCATGTGTTGTTATAACAAATGGCTATCCTCCCGACATATGACCATTGACTCCATTTGGTGCGACACTTTATAGTGGCAGTATAATAGTACTTAATCTTAAGGTAATCGATGAAAAAACAGATCATAGAACGAGCATGGAGTGATGCACCTGAAGCTTTGCCTGGAACACATCCTATATTACAGCGTATTTATTCAGGGCGTGGTATTAGGGTTCCTGAGGAGATATCGCGAGAGTTAAAAGATTTATTTCCTTTTTCTGCCTTGAGTCAGATGCATCACGTGGTGGAACGGTTGTGGGTTGCTATACAATCAAGGCAATCTATCGTCATTCTTGGGGATTTTGATGTGGATGGTGCGACCAGTACCGCATTGGCAGTGTCTGCGTTGAGAATGTTGGGATGCGAGTCTGTCTCCTACGTGGTGCCTGACCGTTTTGTCTATGGATATGGGTTAACACCAGAGATTGTCGCGTTCGTAGCGAAGCGGAATCCTGATCTGTTGGTGACAGTAGATAATGGCATATCGAGCCATGCCGGCGTAGCTGCGGCCAATGCACGCCAGATTGATGTGATCATTACGGACCATCATGTGCCTGGTAGCACATTACCAGCGGCTTATGCCATTGTGAATCCCCAGTGTGAAGCTGATGATTTTCCGAGTAAATGCTTAGCTGGTGTGGGGGTTATTTTTTATGTGATGCTAGCATTGAGGGCTTATTTAAAGCAAAAAAATTGGTTTGATAAACAGTCTATGCCTTACCCCAATATGGCGCAGTTATTAGATTTTGTCGCTTTAGGAACCGTGGCCGATCTGGTGCCATTGGATAGAACGAATCGCATTTTGGTGTATCAGGGATTACAACGCATGCGTGCTGGGAAAGCGCATCCTGGTGTTTTAGCCTTAATTGCAGTGTCGGGTCGTCGTTATAGCCAGGTGAAGACCAGTGATTTAGGATTTGGTGTCGCCCCCCCTTTAAATGCAGCGGGCCGTTTGGAAGATATGTCCTTAGGTATTGCTTGTTTGCTGGCGACCGATGCAGCAGAAGCCGAGGAAAAAGCATCGCAGCTCTATGATTTGAATCGAGAAAGGCGAAGCATTGAAGCGCAGATGCAGCAAGATGCGAGGGAGGTGGTGGATTGCCTCCCTATGCAGTCATCCGAGCATATCTCTGGTTTATGTTTATACGATGAAAGTTGGCATCAAGGTATTATTGGCTTGGTGGCGTCCCGCGTTAAAGATCGACTATATAGGCCTGTGATTGCGTTTGCGAAAGCAAATGCTGATACTCTAAAAGGATCGGCTCGCTCTATACCCGGCTTACATATTCGCGATATTTTAGCTGAGATGGCGGCTCAAGATCCGGGTTTAATACGTCAATTTGGTGGGCATGCTATGGCAGCAGGCTTAAGTCTATCACCAGATCGATTGACTGATTTTCAAGCTATGTTTGCAGCTCTCGTGGATCAACATTTAAAACCAGAAGATCGCTTACCCATGTTGCTGACCGATGGCATATTGGAGGCATCGGCATTTACTTTGCCCTTCGCTGAGTTAATCACTGAAGCTGGGCCTTGGGGACAAGGTTTTGCAGAGCCACAATTTTGGGGATATTTTAGATTAGTCCATCAAAAAATCGTAGGTCAATCACATTTAAAAGTCACTTTAGCTTTATTGGATCATGCTCAGGAGCTGCAGGGTATTATGTTTAATATAGATGTTAAGGAGTGGCCCAATTTTGAGTGCACCTGGGTACGCGCGGTGTATCACCTTGATATCAATGAGTACAAAGGACATCGACAGTTACAGTTATGCATTGCGCAGATGGAGGTGATGACACAAGAGGAAACAGCCTGCCTGTGGGCCCCATCGTCTTGAGGGAGATCATCGAAATAAAGTAGGACAGGAGCACCTGAACCGCCCTCTTATGACGATACACTTTTGATGGATTCGGCCGAGTACTCTGCTGTCGACACAGGATTGTGCATCGCATACTGCTTGATAGGGAGGAGTTTAATCAAGAATAACCAAGCGAAGAAAACGAGTCCAGCCAGTATAGAGATGGTCATAGCAAGGGGTAAGATGGTATGGGTTGAGAAGTGGCTAATCATAAAACTGCCTAAGGATGAAGATGCGAAGTATAAAAACAAGGATGCTGATGAAGCAACAGCGATCATATGTGGATGAGCTTGCACCACGCCCACATTATAAGTGGTTAAAATAAAACCGATACCTAAGAAGAATATCGCTAAGCTTGTCACGAATCCAATAATAGAGAAGGCAAAGACGAAGAGTTGTAAGAGGATCATCAAAGACGCCACTAACGACAAAGTCGCGCCGATGCCTAATATACTATCGGTAGATAAGCGTTTCACTAAGAGGCCAGATCCGAGAATGCCGATCCAACTCAGGAAGGAAGCAGCGGTGATGAGGAATCCAAAATGTTTAGGTGACATATGAAAATCATTCATTAAAATCAAGGGAGAGGCCGTATCAAAAGCGGCTTCAGCCGCTACGACGAAAATAGCACATAGGATGTACCCCAAAAAGGTTCTGTTTCGTAGGATACGCCAGTAGTACATGGGCGTTTTCTTGAGTGAAAATAAAAAATCAGTCTGTGTTTTTTTTGTATCGTGAGAAAAAAGGGCTATGATGGTTAAAAGTGCAGTATAGAAGACAATAATAGCGAAAGGGATTTTGTAATTGCCAAATTGGGTGAGACATCCGGCCATAGTGGGCAAGAATGAAATAATAAGATTGGCTGCTAACATCACCAGGCTGAAGGTTTTAACAGCAGCGCGACCCGAAAATAAGTCATTGATCATGGTTCTACCCATTAATACCGTGGCGCTGACTCCTAGACCTTGTAATATGCGAAAGGCTAATAATTGCGACCAAGTTTGTGCCAGAATGGCGCCGATACTGCCAGCGCAAATGATCATAATGCCTAAGCACATAATTTTTTTTCTGCCATATTTTTCAGCCGCCGGTCCAAAAAACACCATACCGATAGCTTTCGCAATAAAGAAAAATGCGATGAGGTATTGCAACATGGTGCTGGATGTGGCAAAAGTTTTTCCGACTGAAGGTAAAAACGGCATAAAAAAATACACATTTAAATTACCTAAAAACCAAGTGAGTATAACAAAGCCACACGTTGAGAGATGACGTGGTTGGGGCTGTATATCATGTGAATCTGTAGGTTCAGAAAGAGGGAGATGCTTCTTCATAAGTAACCTGATATGGTGTCAGTGAAAAGGGTCTAGGTTGCTATTTCGGTTAATTTACTCGGAATGAGACTCATTTGCAAGGAGTGACTTTAGAATAAAATGCCTCTCAAGAAGAGGAGTGTGTGCATGAAAAACACAGTTAAGCTGATTCGTTATTTTTTGATGGCTGGCTTATCATGCAGACTCATACATCATATTACGTTAAGGATTAAGTTGATGAAGCATCACCCATGGAATAGGGATTTCTTTGTGCAGCCATCAAGGCTATGTGCTTCCTTAGCACCTTCATCTGATCTCCGTCGGTATGGCATAAGGCCGATGCTTATGAGGTTATATGGGTGGGTGAAGCCCTCTCTATGGTTTCTCACCGCTCTGCTACTATGCGCCGATATGCTGTGGTCTGTGCCTGCTGATGCGGCTGTCATACATCCTACGCAGCGACGGATTTATCTGGGAGATACGCCCGTTTATGTGGTGCGTTATCAGGCCTTGCCTTCCCGGATTGTCTATTATCATCCACATGCTGATGAAAAAACTGCATTGGTGGTGGCGAAGCATATAATTGGGCAGTATGGTGGTACCTTGATCGATGTGATGCATCAACATGATACCCGGTTGATTAGATTTTGGTTGCAGGGACAACGTTATGCTGTCGACCCGAATCGCATCTTTAGTGGGTCAGGAATTGTCCATTCATTAAAAAAATATGGACATGAGTCACGTGCTGCAGCAGAGGCTGTGCGTGATTTAGCCCATGTCATTCTATCTGAACTATCGCCATTTTCATTGATTATTGCTGTACATAATAATTTAGGCCACGGCTTTTCATTGCGCTATTATATGCCGGGTGGTATGTATTATCCCGACGTTAAAGCTCTTTACTATAATCCTGCACTGTCGCTACATACCTTGGTGATTGTCACCCATCCGGTTTTATTTGATTTTCTTAAAAAGCGGAAAGTGAATGTGGTATTGCAAGATAATAAAACGGTAAGAGATGATGGCTCATTATCGTATTATGCGGGTAAGCACGATATTTTGTATGCCAATGTAGAGACTATGCGTGGTGAGGCAAAAGAGCAAGCACGGATACTATCACTCTTACAGTCCTTTCCTATAGGAAAAAATCGGTAGTCCTTGCCAAGCCGTTTTCTGCAAACGCCGATTACTGCTGCATGCGATCTATATGCTGATATTGTGCTTGAAGTTTAGGTAGGCGCGTTTGTATATCCTGTAATGCTTGCTCAGTTTTTTGAACCACATGTGCCGGTGCTTTCTCTCGATAAGCGCTGTGGCTGAGCCGTTCGGTTAATGCCTGCTCTTTTGCTTGTAGCTGTGTGATTTCTTTATTTAAGCGTTGCAATTCTGCTTGAGGATCGATGAGGCTCATTAAGGGAATGTGTATTTCTAGATGACCTACGACTTGGGTCGCGGTTTTGCTTAAGTCATCGCCCTGAGTCGCCCATCGTAGAGATTCCGCTTTGGCTAATTTTTTGATATAAGCTGCCATGGTTTTAAGATACTGTTCATCTTGCTGATTACCACGGTTCAAGATAACGGGGATCTGCTTCTCGGGAGAGAGGCCGGTTTCTGAACGGATGGTACGAATAGTGATAATCATCTGCTTCAGCCATGAAACAGCGGAAACGGCATCACTATCGAGTAAGGCATCATCTGCTTCTGGGTAAGATGTTGCTAATAAGCATGAGGATTGAGTGTTGGACCTGGGCAGGTGATGCCAAATTTCTTCGGTAATAAAGGGGATGATAGGATGCAATAAGCGGAGTATATGATTTAAGACCCATAATAATATCTGTTGTGTGCCAAGCTTCGTATGAGATGGTGTTTCTGGAGGGTAGAGCATGCACTTTGCGAATTCGAGATACCAATCACAATATTCGTGCCAACAAAATTGATAGAGATGATGAGCGAGCAGGTCAAATCGATACTGTGCTAATGCGGCTTCTGAGTCACGAATAAGATGATAGAGTCGGTCTAAGATCCAACGATCCACCATCGTCAGGTCTGTGGGCAGATATGTGGCAGGATCGGCAGGGCTATTGATGCAGACGAAGCGCGCCGCATTCCAGAGCTTATTACAGAAATTCTGGTATCCGGCGATACGGCCAATGTCAAAGTTAATATTGCGTCCTGTATTGGCTAAGGCGCAATACGTGAAGCGTAAGGCATCGGTACCATAGGCTGCGATGCCGTTTGGAAAAGCTTTTCGAGTGGCGGCTTCCAATGTGTCGGCCATGCTGGGATTCAATAAACTCGTGCTGCGTTTTTTAATTAATGCTGACAGCGTAATGCCGTCAATCATATCGATAGGATCCAGGATATTGCCTTTTGATTTTGACATTTTTTGTCCCTGGTGATCCCGAATTAATCCCGTGAGATAGACGGTATGAAAAGGGACATGACCCGTAAGTTTGATGCCCATCATCACCATACGTGCGACCCAAAAAAATAGAATATCAAATCCTGTGACGAGCACTTGGGTGGGATAAAAAGTTTGATAATCGTTGCTTGGGTGGGGCCAACCTAAGGTCGCATAGGGCCATAGACTTGCTGAGAACCAGGTGTCGAGTACATCGGAATCTTGTTGCAAGCAGAGCGTCGTTGGCAGTTGGTATTGCTCGCGTACGTCGTTTTCATCGTGGCCCACATAAATGTTTTGCTCTTCATCATACCAAATAGGCAATGAGTGCCCCCACCAGAGTTGGCGACTGAGGCACCAATCTTCGATATTTTCCAGCCAATGAATATAAGTGCTTTCCCAACCTTTGGGAACGAAGGTTAAGTCGCCGTTTTTAAGGGCGTCGATAGCGGGTTGAGCCATCGACTTCATGCGCATAAACCACTGCTCAGTCAGGCGCGGCTCGATGACTGCACCAGAGCGTTCACTGACCGGCAGGGATAGGCGGTGGGCTTCTGTTTTTTCAAGTAAATGCGCGTCTTTGAGTGCTGCTATGATTTTTTTACGTGCCGCCCATCGGGAGAGTCCTCGATAGGGCTCAGGGACATCGTCATTCAGCTCCGCTTGTGGAGTCATAATATTAATCATAGGTAAATCATGGCGTTTTCCCATCATATAATCTGAAAAATCATGGGCAGGAGTAATTTTCACGCAGCCGGTTCCAAATTCTCGATCAACGCTATCATCTGCAATAATCGGTATCTGACGATGGCATAGGGGAAGCTGCGCCATGTCTCCAATCAAGGATTGGTAGCGCGTATCTTCGGGGTGTACCGCAATGGCGGTATCTCCAAATAAAGTTTCAGGACGTGTGGTTGCGATCAAGATACTTTGATGACGATTCACTAAAGGATAGCGAATCGTCCAGAGCTCTCCATCGACCTCTTGAGTTTGTACCTCTAAGTCAGACAGGGCAGTATTCAGCTGTGGGTCCCAGTTAACGAGACGTTTACCGCGATAAATCAGACCTTCATGATACAGTTGAATAAAAGCATGGCGGGTAGCATAGGACATAGAGGGATCCATGCTAAAACGTTCGTGCTGCCAATCGATGGCTAAGCCTAAGCGTTGCATTTGTTGGGTAATGGTGTGGCCAGATTGTTCGCGCCATGCCCAAACGCGCGCCATAAACTCGTCCCGAGTCATATCATTCAGCGATTGATGCTCTTTTAATAATTGTTTTTCGACGACGACTTGAGTCGCGATACCTGCATGATCCGTGCCGGGCTGCCATCTGACTTGATAGCCTTGCATACGTTTGTGTCGAATTAAAACATCCATCAGCGTCATTTGAAATCCATGCCCCATATGGAGTGTGCCCGTTATATTAGGAGGCGGAAGCATCATGCAATAATGCGGCGCCTTTACTGAAAGGGGTGGCGAGGCTTCAGCTCGCCAAATGGGTATCCAACGTGCTTCGATGTCTTGATGATTATAAATTTTATGCATAGCTTAATCGGTGTGCTGGTGTGAGTGAAGTTGTATTATTGTTTCACAAAATATAGGATTTGTCAGTGTAATGGTGCAAAAGATAGAAGAGAATGTTCATCTTATAATCACATTCGCGATAGTCAGCATCGTGATCAGATATATAGTTACAAAATGCATGTAGAGTAATTGGTTTTTTGTGTTCAAAAGCATTGACATATCAAAATAATATCATTATTCTGATTGGTAAATTGCTTAGATCAAGCACGTTATATTTTTTGAAAAGGAGATTTCGAATGAAAAAAAGCACGCAAGCTCTTGCGATATCCTCACTACTCTTAACTTGCTCAGCAAGTTTTGCCGGCGGCGTTGAAATGCCTGAGCCTTTGATGTGGGATTTCTATATTGGCGGCAGTGGAGCAGCCTATGGTTTAGAGCATCGAGTGAATACATTTAATTTGTATGATTCAGTCATAACCTCAAATAATATTTCCTATTCAGGGCCGGCTATTCAGCAGACACAATACAAAGATATCGAACCCTTGGGTGGCTTTGATGTGGGTTTAGGGGTCTGGGATAATCGTGCTTATTATGGTATTGAAGGTCGCTATGATATTGGGGTATTACGAGCGGGTAACGCGTTCACTATGGAGTCTGGTTTGACGGCTAGGATATTGCAATACTTCACTATTGACTCTTCGTTCAAGAACAATGCCTTTTTAGTAGCAAAATTGGGACTGCGTTGTAGAATGATGTTGCCCTATATTATGTTAGGATGGGCGCATACCAATTTAAATTATCATCTGAGACAGTTTTCGTATAATAATCTTGGAAATACGAACGAGCTTCGAACAGTGGTAATGGGCCATAATACGGTTAAACGTTCATTAAATGGCGGTACTATTGGATTTGGTATGATGCATTTCTTAGGCCACGGCTTATCGGCCTTTGGTGAGTTTGCTTTAACGGGTTTTTCCCTACCGTATAAATATACAACTGAATTTCTATATCTTAACACAAATGCTCCTATTGTTGATGGAGTACAACCTGACTTCGCTTTCTCGAAGAGAGCATTCTGGCGTAGTAACCTATTTTATTATAACCTCCGAGTGGGCTTAAATTGGAGCTTTGCAGCTTTAATGTAAAGTCGAAATGCTTGGTTTAAGAATGGTATGCGTGTTTGGACAGAGGCTTTTTATAAGCCTCTGTTTTTTTTAATAAAGATTCCATCATTCCAATGAACTCGATGGATTAGGATAGCATGATGGTATACTTCTTTGCTTAACTAACTCGATGGGTTGGATAGCGTTCCCCCCTCATGATGCAAAGCAATCTTATTGTTGTGCGATCATTCATTTTTAAATAGTACTGAATATCCCCCGATATGGCTTTTCCCATGGATAGCTGGCTGCTATGATGCCAGCGATGATGGCCTTATTTTATCAACTGCATATACATAATCCGCTATACTCATGCACCACGCCTAAATGCAGAGTATGGGTGTGATTATTTTTCGATATCTAGCTCGAGAAGTCTTTATGGTCTTGTTTTCCATATTGATGATTCTCTTATTTATCTTTGTGATGCATGATTCGGCGCATTATCTTAATAGGGCCATCGATTCACATATGCCGCTGGGGACGATGATAAAACTCATTGCGTTGGAGTTACCCGTATTAATGGGATATTTATTGCCATTGAGTTTTTTTTTCGCTTTGCTATTAACATTGGGGCGCTGGTCTGCGAGCCACGAGATATTAGCATGGATGTCTTTTGGGGTCAGTCGCTTAAAACTCATGCGTATGGCCTTGTGGTTATCAGTGATGGTCGCGATTCTGGTGGCGTCGTTAACGGAGTTTTTTATACCGGCCATACAGCGCTTACACGTGAGTATATTAGCAGAGACGGTGAAGGAGCAATTATCGCATATCACTCCTCGGCAATTTCATACCTTAACCCGTCCTGATCGTGTCTTATATGCCAACCATAGCTCAGACTATCAAGGACTCTCCTCAGTTTTTCTCGCACAATCACATCCTACTCCGAGTGGTATATGGAAGTGGGATGTGATTTTGGCGCGAAAAGCGAAGGTAGCTCATGAGCATCAGCATCCTTTTTTTCTTATAGAGCAGGGAAAGCGATATGAGGGACAGCCTGGCCAAGGCTCTTTTTCAGTGATGAATTTTGATCAATATGGTATTTTTCTAGGTTTGTCGCTAAAACGTTTTCAGGATCGTGTTTCGATGAAATCCATGCGTGACTTATGGCAATTAAGATTACAAGATCCCAAAGTAGCCGCAGAATGGCATTGGCGTGCCGCTATGCCCATCTCAGTTGGGTTGTTTGCGATCTTAGCGATGGCTTTAACCCAGGGAGTGCATCGACGTCTTGAGCGATATGCTGCTTTGATTGTTGCTATTTTTATATATTTTTTATACGTGGATTTAATTTTTGCTGCGCGATCTTGGATAGCTCATGGGCAGTTATCACCGAGCACGGGCTTCTGGTGGATTCATGCTGGATTATTAGGCCTGGCTCTACTTATCTTAGCTTGGCCTGCTTGTATTCGACGATGGTCTAGGTAATATGATTTCTAAATTGGATCGCTATATTGCAAAAATGATCATCTGCATGACGGCACTCGTGGCCTGCATTTGGTTAGGTGTGCAAAGTTTTATGAATTTAGTCATGGAAATGTCCGTGGTTTCTGAAGGCTCTGCACACCTCAAGGCCGCCTTTTTATTGGTTTTAATGCGATTGCCCGTGGATCTCTATCAAGTTTTTCCCATGGTGAGTTTTTTAGGTAGTTTATTGGCGTTAGGGCGTCTTGCGTCGACGCACCAACTGATGGCGATGGAAACAACGGGTATATCACGGGCCCGAATTCTGCGATCAGTGATGCAGGCCGCAGGGCTGATGGTAGCGATCATGATATTAATGGGGGAATATGTAGGACCTAAGCTAGAAACCATGGCAGAAGGTTGGCCATCTGCACGTTCCTTCCCTTTGATTCATCATCGTGACGCCAGTGATATTTGGTTAAAAGCTGGGCGTTCCTTTATCCATATTGGTGCAGCTGATTCTCAATCTAGCTTACAAGATGTCACTCGTTTTGAAGTCGATGATCAATTTCAACTAGACTCAATCGCCCATGCAGAGCATGGAGCTTATGTCCACCGGCATTGGGTGCTTTACGACGTAGAGGAATCTTTGTTTTTAAAGAATCGGATAAAAATTGTGCACCATAACATCCTTCCCTTGTCTATTATTTTTAATCCGGTACTATGGGAACAGGGTAGAAAAGCCTTATATCGACAGCCGATCGTGACATTATATCGTAGGATGCAGTATCGAAACGCCATGTCTCTCGATAACACCTTGGAAACCTTTGCGTGCTGGCAACGCTTATTAC
>JABABH010000112.1 GCA_014238325.1 Coxiellaceae bacterium
ATTAACATCCAGTATGGGGCATTGAGACATGGTAGGATACCGGTTATGACATGGCAGTCAGTTGATTGAGTAATTGAGCAATTTTGTCTTTTGACTCTTGGTATTCATCCTCGAGTTTAGAATCAGCAACAATGGCTCCACCCGCATAACAGTATAATTGATCAGAAGTACTGATGCAGGTACGTATCATAATTTGGGAATCCATATGGCCTCTCACATCGATATAAAGGATACTACCACAATAAGCGGATCGGCGATGCGGTTCAAGGGTATCGATAATCTGCATCGCGCGTTGTTTAGGGGCACCTGTAATGGATCCTCCTGGAAAACAATGGCGTAATACATCGGTTGCTCCTGTTTCTTTTTGCAATTGACCGATAATGGTACTAACCAAGTGATGCACATTTGAAAAGCTTTCTAAAGCGGCAAGTTTAGGGACGCGAATGGATCCAGGTTGACAACACTTTCCAAGGTCATTACGGAGTAAATCAACAATCATAATATTCTCAGCTTTATCCTTTTCGCTATGGAGTAAACCATGAGCAGAGGCCTGATCTGCAATAGGGTCCGCGTAACGTGGAGCTGTGCCTTTGATAGGTTTTGTCTCAACCCATTGATTTTGGAGCCGTAGAAATCGTTCTGGTGAAAAACTCAGTAATGCAGCATGCTGGCCATTGAGATAAGCAGAAAAGGGAGCGACGTAGTGTCGCCTAAGTTGTCGATACGCAGCCCAAGTTGAACCCGCATAGGAGGCTGAATAGCGTTGCGCCAGATTGACCTGGTAGCAATCGCCTTGGCGAATATGGTGCTGTATTTGTTGATATTTTTCTCCATATTGCGTGAAACTGAGATTCGATACAAAGGGTTGGGTGACGCTAAAGGATTCCACGGGGATGGGCTGTGATAATTGATTTTGTACCCATTTTAGCTTTTTATAGGAGCATGCGATCAGATAAGTTGTTTGATTTTGATGATCAATCACAATGCTCCAATCATAGAAACCCAGTATCGCATCCGGTAGAGCAATATCGGATTTGGCAAGATTAGGTAGAGGGTAATGGTAACGTGCAACATCATAACTGATATAACCCATAGCACCGATGGTAAACGGTAAATGGGACAGGGCATCAGGGATATCCCCATATTTTAGATGGAGCTCATGGAGACTTTGCTTGATGGCATCCCATAAACCTTGCGACTGACAGGAGAATGCTACAGGGCATTCTAAAACATGATAGGGCTCTGCTGAGATGATATGGTAGCGCTCTTGCTGATACGAAGGCTGCCCACCGTCGAGAAAGATAGCATAAGGCAAAGCGGCAAAGTGTGAAAAACAGTCCGCGCCGTCATAAGCATGGGGGAAACTGATATGGTGCATGTTTTCGATTCTACTATGATTGACGTGTGATGTGTTAATCATGCATCATGTCGGGTCATCCGTTGTCTGTACTGTCAGTATGGCGAACGACGTTTTGAAGCTGAAGGGTTTGCTATAGGGAGAATTATTTGAATACCAAAGGGATAACGGTGGTAGCTGTGAGTGGTGGATTTGATCCTATTCATATTGGGCATATTCGGATGTTCCAAGCGGCTAAGGCTTTGGGGGATCAACTGGTCGTGATTTTAAATAATGATCACTGGTTATTTAAAAAGAAACACTTTGTGTTTATGCCAGCTCTGGAACGTCAGGAATTGATTGCGTCCATTAGGTACGTTGATCGTGTCATACTCAGCCATCATACGCCAGACTCAACCGATATGAGCGTCACACAAGCGTTAGCGGCGCTGCGCCCAAATATTTTTTTGAACGGTGGAGATCGAACGGAAGAGAACATTCCTGAGATCGCGATTTGTCATGCTATCCATTGTCAAATGCTATTCAATGCCGGTCAGGGTGGAAAAATACAGTCTAGCTCCTGGTTATTAAATAAATATTTTGCTGAAAGATATAGGGAATAGCATACCCGGATAGATCCTCATGGTGATCGTGGAAGTTGTGCTACATGATGACGTAAATACATCGGCGTTGCCACTTCCGGAGGTTGGTATTGCCCTTTTTGATAATCAACTAGCGCAATGTCGGCCACACTGCTGGCTTCTGGATAACAGAATTCTAAGACGCTACCTATCTTTTCTTGAAAGCTCTTGGAAATTTGGTCACGATAAACGACCCAGGCATTGCCAGCAGCAAGTGTATTCGGCTCCAGTAGGGTATCAGGCCATGCCATCTGATCAGGATGTTCTTCTAAAGCATCAGCTACTATCGATTGCGCTATGTTGTGATCATCCATCCGATAAGCTCCCCAGTAGATAGATTGTAAGCGTGCATCCCAGCCAGCGATCACGCAGCGCTCTTTAGTTTTTTTGAAAGCCGATTGCGCTAAAGCTCGTAAAGTCGAAATGGGTATGACAGGGATATCGGAGGCATAGGCGAGCCCTTGTGCGATCCCGACTGCTGTGCGAACACCCATAAAACTCCCGGGTCCAGCACCAAAAGCGATGGCATCGACCTCATTTAGAGTGATGCCGCTATCGGCGAGTACGAGATCTACAAAATTGAGGATGACATTTGAATGGCGTTGAGCTGTCAAGGCAAATTCTTGTACACATTCACCATTATCTTTCAATAACGCGACTGAACAAGCTGGAGTGGCTGTGTCTAAAGCTAAAATATGCGTAGTCATGGAGATTCATCCGTACGGATCGTGATCTATTAAAAGGATGAGTAGGGGGTAGTTTCACGCCTTTGTGCGTTTATAAAAATATTAAGAGGTATACCCATCCCACTTCAAGATGCGAAGCATGCCCTCATTCGCGAGCAGTATATCTCTCAAGCATGATTCACATCATACAAAAATAAAGGTGATAGTGCTATACCGCTCGTGACTGAAGATGCGAAGTGGGCTACTGCGAGCGGTATACCTTTGTTTGGCTGGCGAAAAATAAAGGTTCGCTCAGCCACTTCAAAGAAAAATCGCGATTTTCCCCTTAAGCATCCCCATCGCGATGAGCCACTTCAAATGCATGCTTCGCATCTTGAAGTGGGATGGGTATACTAGGGGCGAGGCGGTTTCTTTTCCGATGAAGGGGGGGGAAGATGCTTGCTTTTAGTTTGTACCCACAACGATAAATGAGAGGAGTGGGTTGCTAAGGTCTTTTCTTTTCGGGGCTGATCTTTTAAGGTCTCCTGCGTTAGTCTATGTTGTCTGTGCTTACGAATGATGGCATGCAATAGTTCCTTTGAATCTAGAGAAGCTTTGATCGTGTTAATACCGCTTGTTAATAATTTTTTATCATCTAAGCGAATCAGTGCATCAGCGACGAGAGATGGAAAAGGGGTTAAACAAATAAGGCTGAGCGTGCTTTCATTTAAGCAATCCGATCGGTTTAATTTTTCAATGGGCTCGACTCGCTTTTTAATACCAACGCAAGACTCAATAAGTTGAAGGTTATTTTCTATATGGTATTGTTGGCTGCTTATCATGGATAAGAGTATCTGGCTTCTCGACTCAGGATCTGGATCGTGTATTGAGGTTATGCATTGCAGTGTACGCCGTGTTAGTATTTTTTGCCTCTGTAGACGTTGTACTGGACGGCATAGGCTGCTTAAATTTTCCCACTCATTTAATATGGGTTGGGCTGCGCTTGATATTTTTGCTTGAGCGAGGCATAGGAGCATATAAGCTATATCTTCAGGTTGTTCTGTACGAATAAGGTATGAGAAAGTCGTGTCATTTAATAGATTGGGCTCACACAATGAATAACAAGCCCTCGAAAAAGCTTGGCAGGTATGGGTACGCTTTTTTGCGACCATATCAACGATCACTTCAGTCAATGCTTGTATATCATAGATGTCTTTGAGCATCATTAAAACATCAAAATCATTTGAAATCTTTAAAAATGGGAATAAAGTAGAGGGGAGCTTCTGACAAAATGCTTTAAAAGCTTTGGAACGACTATTTTTGTGCTTAAATAAACAGGTTAAAACTTTAAAAGCATTATGCTGATCTTGAACTGACAGTTTTTCTAGTTCAATAATGCTTGGATCATATGAGAAAGGATTTTTCTTTCGTTGATGATAGATTCTTAAAAGATCGAGTAGTGTAGGCATAAATTAAGCTTCTCTCGTTAGCAGGTGTCCACGTACCTTATGAATATACCGCTCGCGAATGAAG
>JABABH010000113.1 GCA_014238325.1 Coxiellaceae bacterium
CCTATTAAAGGAGACTGGAATGGATCGGGTCAGCATACTAACTTTTCCACTCAAGCCATGCGTGATCCATCGACTGGCCAACAAGCCATGGCAGACGCGATAGATCGCTTATCACGGCGTCATGCAGAGCATATTGCCGTCTACGGACATAATCTGGGAGAGCGCTTAACAGGCGAACATGAAACGGCCAATATTCAAAACTTTAGTACTGGCGTCGGCGACCGAACAGCCTCTATTCGCATACCACCCTCTGTCGCAGAAAAAGGCTATGGCTATATTGAAGATAGGCGACCAGGTGCTAACGCCGATCCTTATCAAATAGCCGCTATTTTACTGGAAACCATTTGTGATATGATGAGGCCAAAGGATGGAAATAAGGATGGAAATCATGAAGCAAGAAAACTTAATAGTCGTTAAAAATTTTTTACAACACCAAAAGAACGCGCAATTGGATCAGGCTCTGGCTCTTATTGACGATGCTGCTATTTGGCACAGTGATAGCATTAATGCCCCTTGGAGCGGTACACATCAAGGGAAAAAGGCCATTATGAAACATTTCGCCAATATTCGTGCTGCAGTTTCTAGCTTTAAAAAAACACCTTTTGACTTAGTAGCAAGCGAAAGCACGAACTTTGTCTATGAATATGTTTACTTAGAATGTACCTTCCAAAATAACCATGAGCATTTTGCAACCCACTTGATTTCCATTTATGAGGTTAAAAATGGAAAAATAATTTTATACCGGGTCTTAGAAGATTCTAATCACTTATATCAAGCTTATCATAAGACATCAACTGACAGGAAGCTGACATAGCATTGGTATGTATGAGAACAAAAATTCTGGTTTACTTATTGGCGCTATTATCTATTTTAACAGTTAATGTGTATCTGCCTGCAATGCCGATGCTACAACATGTTTTTTCGGCCACAAAGTCTAATATGAGTTTGACGGTTAGCTTCTATATGCTTGGGCTTGCTATAGGCATTCCGCTGTATGGGGCAATCTCGGATCATATTAAAACATCACAAGTACTGATCTTTGGACTCGGCCTGTATATATTGGCTACCTTAATTGCAATTTTCTCACCCAATATTTCCATTTTCATATTAGCTCGTTTTCTTCAAGGTCTCAGTGCGGCGAGTGCACTGTGTTTGTGGCAAGTCATCGCTTTTACTTATTTTGAAAATCAAGCCAAGCATGTGATCAATTCTGGTTTTATTATGATTGGATCTATGCCTGCATTAGCACCGATGTTTGGCGGAGCTATTCTTACTTTTTCAAGTTGGCAAGGTATTTTTGTTGCTTTAACGATCCTTGCAGTGGCCTTAATGATCTTAACGCTAAGCTTACCCAAGGCCCCTAAAGTACAGCATGACAAACCAGCACATGAGTCCGAGCAGTCGCATATGCTTTTATTCATATTAAGGCAATATAAACACCTATTTCAGGATGCTCAATTCATGATTTTAGCTCTTGCTAGTGCATCGATTTATCTTTCTATCTATATGTACTTATCCCAGGTACCATTTTTATTAGCCAAGCTACATTTTGCGACAAAAGAGTTTAGTTTGTTTTTTATCCCTATCTCTGTTGCCTTTATTTTAGGTGGAATCATTTCAGGATTCCTACTAAAAAGGCATATCGCATTTAAGACAATTTTTAGGCTGTCTATCGTTATCTTTATGATAGCTCTTTTAATAGTCATGGCTGCTAAGCTCGTTGGTATGGTATTATCTGGTTGGTTATTAGCCGTACCTTTTTTTATTTTCACCATC
>JABABH010000114.1 GCA_014238325.1 Coxiellaceae bacterium
AAAATTTACAGGTTATGAAACAATCCTTAATCAAAAAAAAGCAATTATGCCAACAAGCTAAGCTCAGCTTCCAGGCAGGACAAAGCCTCAAAACAGCCATCATGAATGCACAATCCGCATATATCACGACCACGGCTCAAATTATCACAATGCAAACCACATTGATGAATGCCCAATATACCCTGCAATCCTTATCCGGTTTGAACCATGTTACCGTAGCCAACCAACTCAAATCGCAAAAATCATGGCAGACCCATCTAGCTCCATTGCAATATTGGCTGCATCAAGCTAAAAGGCGCAATATTGCATTACTGATCGCAAAAATGAAATTAGCTGACGCCTACCGGCATATCAGCCATACAAGATCAGCGGTCTATGCTCCCACCGTATCAGCTTACCTGAACTATACCCCGCACTTGATCCATAACGCAGCGAATGATGTAGCCCTGACCTCTGCTTCAGGCACCCGCGTTGGCCTTTCTTTAAATATTCCTATTTTTACAGGTGGAAGCCAACATGCGGCTATACAGCGATCCTACGATGCCTATCTCGTTGCACAACAAAATTATCGCGCTACAGAAGCCTCAGTTCAAAAAAAAATCCAACAAACGTATAACCAAATCATACAAGATCAAAGAAATATTCATGCTCAAGCACAATTACTGATGCTCAATCAACACCTATTAAAAGATACTTGGGTATCCTATCACGCAGGATTTAAAAAAATCAGTGATTTATCATCCGCAGAAGATAACCTTTATACCGTGCGCAATCAGTATATGAATGCCATTTATGATTATTTTACGAATATGCTGCAGCTTAAACAATGCGCTGGTACCTTACGGCTTAAAGATTTAAGAGCCCTCAGCCAAGTATTCACTTAAAACTACATGCTATATCTCGAGTTATTACGACAATCACTCTATCATTTACGCCAATATAAATGGCGCAGTGTGATTGTCATTCTCTGTATGGCATGGGGTACATTGTCTATTGTGTTGTTGATGGCATTAAGTACTAGCTTTCATCGTAATATGCTCAATCGCCTTAATGCCGCACTGGGGAAAAATACCGTCTTCTTTTCTCTCCAAAAAACGACGCGCGCCTATCATGGTTATCCCGCCAATCGCACGCTTCACCTTACAGCCGATACCATCATGGCATTAAAGCGTACCATTCCCATGATCGGTTTCATATCACCCGCATTGATGCAGACCACCAGCATCACGGCCAGGCATATCACACCGATTAAGGTCTTAATATTAGGCGTCTCAGCTGATTTTAGTACCTTATTTCATATTACCTTCAAACAGGGTCATGGACACTTCTTCAACTCACTCGACATATCACGCCACCAATATTCAGTCGTCATTGACAAGGCAACAGCTGCCACATTTTTTAAAGCACAGCAGGCGCTCGGCCATACCTTGTGGATTAACAGTCTACCCTTTCGCGTTGTCGGTATCAGTGAGCCCAAAGAAGGTATCTCTGGCCCATCCGGTAGCCAAAGCGAGCCTTGGGTATTTATCCCCTATACAACCTTTCAGCATCTATGGGGGCATATAGACAGTGGATTTAATTTAGCAGCTCCCACATCATCCAGCACCATCGCGGCACTCAAAGCGAATTTGCAGCGAGCTTTATCCTGGCAATTCCATATTGCTCCACACGATCATGAGGTTTTCCAGTTCGGCGATCTCGATAGTTTTAGAGCAATGACCCATGCATTTTTTAATAAACTCAATACCTTTTTCCTATTGTCAGGCCTACTGGCTTTGGCTATCGGGACCTTAGGCGTCACGAATATCATGTTCTTAATGATCGCTCAACGATCGCAGGAAATAGGCCTGCTCATGGCCCTAGGTGCACAAGATCGATATATTTTATATCAAATTTTAATGGAATCGGTCATACTTGTAGGCCTAGGAAGCATCATAGGTTGCTTACTCTCCGAAGGTGTCATCTTAATATTACAACACCTATCGCTCTCGACACTCGCACACCCAGTATTACCACTCTCAGTCTTAGCCTCATCCTTAGTCTGCCTCTCCCTGCTAGGATTATTAGCGGGTTATTTCCCCGCTCGGAAAGCGACACAACTCACTCCCGTCGACGCTTTTAATAAAACGAGATAATGCATGGGACGACACCTATTACAAGAAATTTTGGCTCATCGCACCAAACTCTATTTAACCATTATTGCGATGGCCTGCGGTACAGCAGCTATTTCATTTATGCTCTCGGTGGGTCATGGGC
>JABABH010000115.1 GCA_014238325.1 Coxiellaceae bacterium
CCTTTACCGGATCCACCGGGACCATCAAGGGTAATAACAGGTGGGTAGTGCTTATTCATCTTCATCGATCACGCGCACTTGCATACCCATAGACCGAGCTAGTCTAAGAAAATTAGGTAACGATGTCTGCACCGATTCACAACCTTGAATCTGTATTGCCCTCTTAGCTACATTTCCTGCTATTGCCAAAGCCATAGCAATGCGATGATCGTGACAACTTTCAACCTGCTGGCCCATAGCAAATCCTCCTCCTTCTATCAGTACACCATCCTGATGCTCTTTTATACGAACACCAAGCACTGATAATCCAGTGACCATCGCAGCAATACGATCACTTTCCTTGTAACGCAGCTCTGTCGCCCCTGTGAGTAAAGTTGGAGTCTTGGCACAAGCTGCTGCAACTAATAGTATGGGCCATTCATCAATGGCGGATAGAACAGCATGTTGGGGTACCGTAATTCCTTTTAATACGGAATAACACGCACTAATATCAGCATAAGGCTCGGGACCTGACCAACGCTTTGGACGGTGAATAACAAGCTTCGCCCCCATTAATTTTAATATATGGATCATACCTATACGAGTGGGATTCATACCGACATCTCGAATAGTAATATGTGAACCTGGTGTAATAATCGCAGCGACTAGAAAGAAAGCGGCAGATGAGAGATCTCCAGGAATCCAAAAAGATGTAGGATGTAAAGGATGAAAACCGGTTAATTGAATCGATCCATTTTTGATAGCCAAAGGATAGCGAAAATATTGCAGCAAGCGCTCGGTATGGTCACGTGTAGATTGTGGCTCCTCAATCATCGTATGTCCCTCTGCATAAAGGCCCGCTAGCAACAACGATGATTTCACCTGAGCACTTGGAATGGGTAATCGATAATGAATCGCCTGTAGATCACGATACCCCAATATGCTCAAAGGGGGGTAACCTATACCCGTGGCTGAAATATTAGCCCCCATAGCACAGAGGGGTTTTACGACTCGCTCCATAGGACGGCCGCATAAAGATCGATCACCGGTCAATATGCTATTAAACCGTTGTCCCGCTAATAAGCCACTCAATAAACGCATGGCTGTTCCAGCATTGCTTAAATCCAAAGGATTCTGTGGACACCGTAGCCCATATAACCCTACACCTTGAACGATAACTGTCGCGCTAGCATCTGAGACCTGAATAGATACGCCCATTTCTCGAAATGCTGCTATGGTAGCCCAAGTATCTGCACTCAATAAACAATTATGGAATACACTGGTCCCATTTGCGATGGCTCCTAACATAATCGCACGATGCGAAATTGATTTATCACCAGGCATATACAAGATACCGCGCAATCCGGTAGTAGGTAAAACGACATATTTCATAAGGGGTTAAAAGAATGGGAGACATCGTCAGCAGCAAATTTTTCCATAAAAACAATCAAGGCATCCACGGCCGCTTCCGGCATAGCATTATAAATACTGGCGCGCATCCCCCCTACTGCACGGTGACCTTTTAAATATAATAATCCATGCTGTGAAGCCTGTTTCAAAAAAGTCTCATGATAGGTGGGATGCTTCAAACTAAACGTAACATTCATACGTGAACGGTAGATAGGATCGACCGTATTCTGATAAAAATCACTCTTATCAATGTAGTCGTACAATTTATCCGCCTTTCTTCGATTTCTTGCTTCTATAGTGGCTATACCTCCCTCTTGCTTTAACCATTTGAAAACAAGACTCGCGACATACCATGAAAACGTCGAAGGCGTATGATATAAGGATGCATGTTCGGCATGCACACGATAACGAAGCAAGGTTGGGGTTTGAGGTAATACCATCCGCTCTAATAAATCTTCTCGAATAATCACGATGGTGAGTCCCGCCGGACCTATATTTTTCTGAGCCGCTGCGAATATGAGACCAAAACGTGAGACATCGATATGACGTGACAATAAATTTGATGTCATATCTGCAACAAGCGGGCATGAAGTATCCGGTATATAAGGAAACTCTATCCCATTAGCGGTTTCGTTATCGACATAATAACAATAAGCGGCATCTTCAAGTTGATCCCAAGTATCCTGCTCCGGAATAGCAGGACAATCCCAATTCTGTATCGCTGCCGCCACATGCACAGCAGTATATTTTTTTGCTTCTGTGATAGCATATTGTGACCACATCCCAGTATGAATGTAGGTCGCTTGATGGTGTAGCCCTAATAAATTCATCGGCACCATGGCACATTGCAACCGCCCACCACCCTGTAAAAAGAGCACGCGGTAATGGTCCGGAATATTCAATAACTCACGTAGATCATGTTCGGATTCTGCTGCCAATGCTTGAAAAGCATCACTGCGATGAGAAATTTCCATAACAGAGGTGCCGATTCCATGCCAATCTAATAACTCTTCACGAATTTTCAAGATCACGGGCGCTGGCAACATAGCCGGCCCTGCAGAGAAATTATAGATGCGAGACATTATTTATCTTCAACCCATGCCTCTATAATGGTTTCGAGCCCCACTAAGCATTCACCTTCAGAAAGCTGAATTAAACGCACCCCCTGCGTATTACGCCCCATTTGTGAAATTTCATGGACAGGCATACGCACTAGAGTTCCTTGATCACTGATCAACAAGACTTCATCGTGTTCTGTCACTTGAGCCGCAGCAACCACATCACCGTTACGTTCATTCACGCGTATAGAAATGACCCCTTGTCCACCACGTGCTGTGGATCGATAGTCATCAACGTGGGTACGTTGGCCATAGCCGGCACGCGTTGCTGTTAATATTTGAGTTCCCACTTTGATAATAATTAAAGAGATGACATGTTGATGCGCACGCAAAGTGATACCACGTACACCGCGTGCTAGACGTCCCATCGGACGGATAGCTTTTTCGTGAAAACGTATCGCTTTTCCAGTATTGGTCATCAGCATGACTTCTTGCTGCCCATCGGTCAAGGCTACACCGATTAATGTATCGTTCTCATGCAAAGCTAAGGCAATTTTTCCATTGGTGCGCGGATGCACAAATTCAGATAAGGGAACCTTTTTCGTCGACCCTTGTGCTGTGACCATAAATACAAAATGATGATCATAGTATTCAGTGATGGGCAGAATAGCTGAAATGGACTCACCCTCGATTAAAGGCAAAAGATTAAGAATGGGGCGTCCCCGTGAGCTACGCCCACCTTGTGGGGCTTGATGCACTTTTAGCCAATATACCTTGCCTTGGGTTGAAAAGCACAAAATCGTATCATGAGTATTCGCGATTAAAATATTTTTGACAAAATCATGTTCTCGAACTTTCGTAGCACTTTTACCACGTCCACCACGATGTTGAGCCTGATAACTACTCAATGACTGTGCTTTTAAATAGCCTTCTGAGGATAACGTCACCACCATATTCTCTTCCGTGATTAAATCTTCATCGCTCAAATTTTGCTGTACATCCATAATTTTTGTTCGGCGAACATCGGAAAATTCTTCCTCTAAGGCTAATAATTCTTCACGGATCACCCGATGTAATTCATCAGGGTCTGACAGAATCGCAATCAACTGATTACTTAATTCAATCAATGCACGGTATTCTTCTTCTATTTTCCCTACTTCTAAAGCTGTTAATCGATGTAAACGCAACTCTAAAATCGCTTGGGCTTGCGTCGGTGATAAGTGATAACCTTCAGGTTTTAATCCGTACTGTGAAGAAAAAGCAGCTGGACCTAAATAATGATGGTTAACCTGGGTCGATAAGAGAGCCATATCGCCTGCTTGCCACATCCGAGACAATAAGGCTTCTTTGGCAGCAGAAGGTGTTTTTGCTTGCTTAATGAGGGTAATGATCGCATCAATATTAAATAAAGCTACACCCAGGCCTTCTAAAATATGAGCACGCTCACGCGCTTTTCTTAATTCATAAATCGTTCGCCGAGTGACCACTTCACGACGATGTTGCAAAAAAGCACTCAACAACTGTTTTAAATTCAAGAGGCGCGGCTGACCATTATCTAAAGCCACCATATTAATGCCAAATGCAACTTGTAATTGGGTATGTGAAAACAAATTGTTTAAAACCACTTCGGGGTTATCATCACGGCGCACTTCAATCACCATCCGCATACCCGATTTGTCGGTTTCATCACGCAAGCCTGAAATACCATCCATACGCTTATTCCGTACAAGTTCACCAATTTTCTCAAGTAATCTGGCCTTATTCACTTGATAAGGCAGCTCCGTCGCGACAATGAGTGCACGGCCAGCATCATCCTCTTCTATATGGGTTTTGGCACGAATATAAATGCGGCCTCGCCCTGTTCTATACGCATCGATAATGCCTTGACGACCATTAATCATCGCCGCAGTCGGAAAATCAGGTCCAGGCACTAAGTCAATCAAGGCATCAAGACTGATGTTGCTATGGTCAATTAAAGCAAGGGTGGCATGTATAATTTCACTTAAATTATGTGGGGGTATATTCGTCGCCATCCCAACGGCAATCCCGGATGCACCATTCACCAATAAATTAGGAACGCGTGTTGGAAACACGTCAGGTGTGGTTTCTGTTTCATCATAATTGGGAACGAAATCGACCGCTTCTTTCTCCAGATCTACCATCAAAGCATGCGCAAATCGCGATAATCGTATTTCCGTATAACGCATGGCTGCTGGAGAATCCCCATCCACAGACCCAAAGTTACCTTGACCATCGATCAGCAAATAACGCATAGCAAAATGCTGAGCCATCCGAACAATACTATCATAAACTGGGCTATCACCATGTGGGTGATATTTACCAATCACATCACCGACAATACGGGCTGATTTTTTATGAGGTTTGTTCCAATCATTACCGAGCTCACTCATGGCATACAATACACGGCGATGCACAGGCTTTAGACCATCGCGCACATCTGGTAATGCACGACCAATAATCACACTCATTGCATAATCTAAATACGATTGTTTAAGTTCTTCCTCGATCGTAATCGGAATAATTTCATACGCTATGTCTGCCATACCCGTCCTCGTTTATCGATAACATTATCTAAGTAGAACCTATATCTAAGTAGACGTTATATTGCCCTATTTACCACTAGAATGCATAAAAAATAGCTATTGTATCAGATCCAATCCCCCCTTCCCAGCTCAAGAAAAATGCGATAATATTGCCCGCTTGCTTATATTAACAAAGTACCCTGACGTCCCCGTCGTCATCCGATCTTATAACCTATGATCCTGCTTCGGATAGGGGTACTTAGAAACAGGATAAATGTATATAAATCATGATCATTGAACGACTATCGACTGAGAAGGATGATGGATATGGAATCCGCTGATTTACTTATTTCCCCACGTTGGTTACTCCCTATTTCACCCCAGAATTGCGTATTAGAAGACCACACTCTAGTACTGCAGTCTGGCCTTATTAAGGCTCTATTGCCTACACCTCTTGCATGCGAGCAATATGACGCACCAGAGCACTGCATATTACCTTCCCATGTGCTGATGCCTGGGCTGATTAATACACATGCCCATACCCCGATGAACCTCTTTCGAGGGATGGCGGATGATTTACCTTTAATGACATGGTTACAGGAACATATATGGCCTGCGGAAAAAGCGCTGATTCGCGAAGAATCGGTAGCATTGGGCACGCAGCTGGCTATTGCTGAGATGCTCAGAAGCGGCATCACCTGTTTTAATGATCATTATTTTTTTTATGATACCACGGCTAAGGTAGCTGCTGATATCGGTATGCGTGCCTGCATTGGCCTCGTGGTCATGAACGTTCCTACTCAGTGGGCTCATACCGAGTCCGAATATCTGGAAAAAGCACGACGCATCCTAACTCAAGCGGAACCCCATGACTTAATTTCATTTGCATGTGCCCCCCACGCTCCCTATACCGTCACATCAGATACCTTAAAAGCTATTCAATCACTCGCTGAGCATCATGATCTTCCTATTCATATCCATCTACATGAAACAGCTGGCGAAATTGAACACAGTCTTCGTGAATACCAGATGACGCCTATACAACGCTTACATCAGTTAGGATTAGTATCCAACCGACTGATTGCAGTGCATATGACTCAGCTAACCGACCAAGATATGAATTTACTTCGTGCAACAGGAACCCATGTAGTACACTGTCCAGAATCTAATTTAAAATTATCCAGTGGATTGGCGCCCGTTGCCAAATTATTATCCGCTGGCATCAACGTTTGTTTAGGCACTGATGGTGCTGCCAGCAACAATGATCTTGACTTATTTGGTGAAATGAAAACAGCTGCCTTACTCGCTAAGGGCATAGGTAAGCCTACTGATTTACCGGCATCAACCGTATTAGAAATGGCCACCATTAATGGTGCTCGAGCCCTAGGCTTAGATCATAAAATTGGCTCTTTAGAACCTGGTAAAGCCGCTGATATCATTGCTGTCGATTTAAGCGAATATTCCGTTCAGCCAGTTTATCAGCCCTGCTCTCATTTAGTCTATGCTACCAATCGTCTACAGGTCAGCGATGTATGGGTTGCTGGATCCCGGCTTTTGAAACATAAAAATTTGATGACCATGGATGTTGATAAACTCATGAAACGTGCATCAGACTGGGTAAAACATGAAGCAGAACCACTGACCCGTAAAGCATCTACTTGAGTTAGTGTTATACTTTGTGATAAAGCAGCTGGCGAAAACTAAATGTTCGTTCAGCCACTTCAAAGAAAAATCGCGGTTTTCCCCTTAAGAATCCCCATCGCGATGAGTGACTTCAAGTGCATGCTTCGCATCTTGAAGTGGCATGGGTATACCGTA
>JABABH010000116.1 GCA_014238325.1 Coxiellaceae bacterium
CAAGTGCATGCTTCGCATCTTGAAGTGGGATGGGTATATGAATGGGTCACCTAATAACTATGAGTCTTGCTTATGAAAAAAATCTACTCCTCTCGCAAAAAAACAGCCTGGTCATGGTTATGGCTCAGCCTATTTATCATCATAGTTGATCAAATCACTAAATATCTCGCGAACCATGATTTAATCATACAATACCCGATGCCTGTATTCTCCTTCTTAAACTTCACCTTAACCTACAATACAGGAGCAGCGTTTAGCCTTTTTAATTTTCTAGGAGAGCGATCTCTCTATATATTTGGAAGCATCACCATACTGGTGACAATTATTTTCCTGATATGGCTAGGAAGACTCCAAAAGCATGATGCCTGTCAAGCTGCAGGCATCAGTCTGATCATAGGTGGCGCCTTAGGTAATTTTATCGATCGCGTTCATTTGAGCTACGTTATCGACTTTATCGATTTTCACATGGGTAGCTGGCATTATGCCATATTTAATATCGCAGATAGCGCTATTTGCCTGGGTGCTTTACTCTTATTTATTGCCTTATGGGCCAAACATGAATAATAGCCTTGTGATATACCGCTCGCGAATGGAGATGCGAAGTTGGCTGCTGTGAGCGGTGTATTTTTGTTTGGCTGGCGAAAAGTCCATATTCGCTCAGCCACTTCAGGGGGACAATCGCGGTTGTCCCCTTAAGAATCCCCATCGGGATGAGTCACTTCAAGCTTGAGCATGACCCTTCTTGAGCAAAGGTTTTAAAAACTGGCCGGTATACGACGCTTTGCAAGCAGCCACGATCTCTGGTGTTCCAGCTACCATGACTTCACCCCCTCCATCCCCCCCCTCTGGGCCCATATCAATAATCCAATCTGCCACTTTAATGACATCTAAATTATGCTCAATAATGATAATGGTATTGCCCTGATCTCGCAAACGCTGCAATACTTTTAATAATTGTAGAATATCATGAAAATGCAAGCCCGTTGTGGGCTCATCCAATAAATACAGGGTCCTTCCTATCTCTCGCTTGGCAAGCTCGCGCGCTAATTTAATACGTTGCGCTTCACCACCTGATAAGGTTGTTGCGCTTTGACCGAGGGTAATATAGGCAAGACCAACATCGATTAACGTTTGTAATTTTCGCGCAATCGGAGGAATAGGATCGAAAAATGTGCGTGCTTCTTCAACCGTCATTTGCAAGACTTCATGAATATTTTTACCTTTATAACGTATTTCTAAAGTTTCACGATTATAGCGTTTACCGAAACAGTCATCGCAATGCACATAGACATCCGACAAAAAATGCATTTCAACGCGAATCACGCCATCTCCTTCGCAGGCTTCACACCGCCCACCTGGCACATTAAAACTAAAGCGTCCTGCACGATAACCCCGCGCACGCGCCTCTGGTGTTTCTGCAAATAATTCTCGAACTAAGGTAAAAATACCGGTATACGTCACAGGATTGGAACGTGGTGTACGCCCAATCGGAGCTTGATTCATTTTAATGATTTTATCGATATGTTCCAATCCATTGATGGCACGATAAGTCGGAACTTGGTGACTAAACGCACGATTCAGTCGCTCTGCTATAATGGGATATAATGTATCATTAATTAAACTTGATTTTCCTGAACCAGACACACCCGTCACGCATGTCATCACGCCAATAGGAATATCCACGCTAACATTTTTTAAATTATGACAAGAAGCTCCTTTTAACTGAATAGCAGGTCTCCCTCCACGTGCTGCGACACGTTGCTCTGGAATAGGGATTTTTCTTCGCCCCAATAAATACTCGGCTGTTAATGAGGTAGCCTGACGCATGATGCTAGCAGGCGTGCCTTGTGCCACCACTTCCCCTCCATGCACCCCCGCACCTGGACCCATTTCAACCATATAATCAGCCGCACGCATGGCAGCTTCATCATGTTCCACCACGATAACAGAATTACCTAAATCTCTTAATTTTATTAAGGTATCTAATAATCGTTGATTATCCCGTTGGTGTAACCCGATAGAAGGCTCGTCTAAAATATATAAGACACCCACTAAACCTGAACCAATCTGACTCGCTAAGCGAATCCGCTGCGCCTCTCCGCCGGATAAAGTCTCAGCACCTCGTGCTAAATTTAAATAATCTAACCCAACATCTATTAAGAATTGGAGCCGAGCCTTAATCTCGTCTACAATTTTTTCGGCTATCTTGCCTCGCTTACCAGATAAGGATAACGACCGTAGCCATGCATAAGCATGATCAATAGAGAGAGCTGTTATATCGGGTAAATTTTTTTCCTCAATAAAAACATGGCAAGCTTCTACTTTTAAACGTGCCCCACCGCATACGCTGCAATCACCCATCTTAAGATATCGACTTAATTCATCACGCACTGCAGTCGATTGAGTTTCTTTATAGCGACGTTCCATTAATGGGATGACCCCCTCGAAAGGATGCGCACGACGCTTTCTCCCTCCCGACAGAAAAGGAATTTTTTCCTGAGCACTACCGTATAAAATCATATGTTGAATTTTAGGCGACAATTTGCAATATGGCATATTCATGTCAAAATTATAATGCTCTGACAAACTTTGCAAAACCTGATAATAATGTTTATTCTGCGCATTCCAACCACGCACCGCACCTGCCGCTATACTTGCGTCTGCATGATGAATAACCTTCTCAGGATCAAAATACTGTTTGACACCCAGACCATCGCAAGTAGGGCAGGCACCCGCCGGATTATTAAATGAAAATAGACGCGGTTCCAACTCCGATAAACTATAACCACAGCTTATGCAAGCATATTGCGTAGAAAAGACATGCTCTTCGATATCAGACTGATCTTCCATCGGTGCCATACAAGCCACCCCTTCTCCCATACGAACAGCCGTTTCAAAGGATTCCGCTAGACGTTGTTGCATATCAGGCCGTATTTTAAGACGGTCAACCACCACATCAATAGTATGTTTTTTACGAGCATCCAAGGTCTCAACATCATCAAGTTCTAGTAATTTTCCATCGAGACGAATGCGAATAAAACCTTCTCGCTTTAAGCGTGCCAATAACTGACTGCAATCTCCTTTACGATTATCCCATACTGGCGCTAATATCATCACCAAGGCACCAGGCGATAACGCTAAAACATGATCCACCATTTGACTGATGGTTTGCGCTTGTAGCACGTGCTGGTGCACGGGACAACGCGGCTCTCCAATACGCGCATAAAGCAGACGCAAATAATCATAAATTTCAGTAATCGTCCCTACGGTCGAGCGCGGATTATGGGACGTTGATTTCTGCTCAATCGCAATCGTCGGAGACAAGCCTTCAATCACATCGACATCAGGCTGATCCATCACGGATAAGAACTGACGAGCATAAGCCGAGAGGGACTCAACATAACGACGTTGACCTTCAGCATATATCGTATCAAATGCTAGTGAAGACTTACCAGAGCCTGATAGACCCGTAATCACGACCAATTTATCACGTGGGATATCCAGCTGAATATCCTTCAAATTATGCGTACGAACGCCTCGTAATCGAATTTTTTTCATAGTTAATCTCAAATAGTCGCATATGGATGATGAATCGGTATACAATGCAGTCATTGTAAATATTGAATTAGGTAATATCAGGCATGTCACCCCAAGAATGTCGAGCGACCATCGCATTAGCCACGATCATGGCTTGTCGCATGCTGGGATTATTTATTATTCTCCCTATATTTTCTCTGTATCTTAAAAGAATTCCCGGTGCGACACCAGCACTGATCGGCATAGCGATCGGGATTTATGGGCTGACTCAAGCCTGCTTACAGATCCCATTTGGCATGTTATCCGATAAGATAGGCCGGAAATGCGTCATTGCGTCAGGCCTGCTGATTTTTATCATCGGCAGCCTGATCGCTGCACTCGCTACTTCCATCGAGGGCCTTATTATAGGCCGCGCTCTCCAAGGCGGAGGAGCTATCGGTAGTACGATCTTAGCGACAGTCGCTGATGTCACACGCGATGAATCCCGTACCAAGGCGATGGCTCTGATCGGTATGGTCATCGGATTATCCTTTATAATAGCGCTGATTATCGGGCCCCTTATCAATGCTTGGTTTCATTTATCCGGAATATTTGTAGCCACCGCGATCACTGGATTGATCAGCCTGGTGATTTTATATACCCTTATGCCCCATCCTGCCACGCCTATCTCTCGCCCAGAAGTCAGCCTGGCACCTCATTATTTTAAATCAGTGATCAAAAATACCACATTGCTGCGCTTAGATTTTGGAATTTTTAGTTTACACAGTATCTTGACTGCGCTATTTATTGCCATACCTCTCGTATTGATGCATCACTCACCGAATCATCACTATACTCAGCCCTTATTTTATTTGATCATTTTGATCAGTGCTTTTGTTGTTGCGCTACCGCTCATTATATGGGCAGAAAAAAAACATCAACTCAAAACCTGTTTTATCGGCAGCATCACGCTACTGACGGCTTGTGCCATAGGACTCATCTTGTTTCAAAGCAACATACTAGCAATCGGTATCATTCTGCTATTTTTTTTCGCAGCCTTTACCTTGCTAGAAGCGAGTTTACCCTCATGGCTCTCTAAAATTGCACCGCTGCGGCATAAAGGCACCGCTATGGGCATTTACTCTTCCGCGCAATTTTTAGGCATATTTGTGGGCGGCAGTCTTGGTGGGTCAATTTTTAGTCATTTTGGTCCAACGGGAGTCTTCACATTTTGCGCACTGCTCTCGCTCGCTTGGCTAATAGCTTCCATCACACTCCCAGCACCTCCCTATCTTGCGACGATCATCATGACTTTGGATCAACAACATTGGAAGAGCATCAGCGAGA
Source organism: Coxiellaceae bacterium (assembly GCA_014238325.1). GTDB lineage: Bacteria > Pseudomonadota > Gammaproteobacteria > Coxiellales > Coxiellaceae > JABABH01. The sequence goes on from JABABH010000116.1 coordinate 4,864, forward strand.
GCATTCGTCATATTGCAGGTGTCGTAGAGCTCTCTCTTTCTGAAGCAGAACAAACGCTCTATATTAAAATCAACAAAGCTATCATCACTGAACAAGCATTACGCAGAACCATCCAATCTGCCCAACTGCCCCATTAACATCTCTGTATTGAAAGGGTTTGTCTCTATCCCCATATGCATGAGCTCACCCTCAGTGAGCCCATGCATGCATCCATATCCTCCATGAACAGGAGCGAACATCTTATGAATTCAATCTGCTGTTATGGGAGGTAGCATGGCTAATAGATGACGGCCTATAACCGGCATGGAACAGCGACGCAACATGACAGTGCAAGAAAGTGCCATCAACATCTACGGCATCATCAAACTTATCAAGGCCCTCTAATACCTCTTGTTGAGATGGCATCCTAGGTTGCTCGCATGCTATAGGACTACTATCAAAACTGTTTCTTTTCACATGCTTATAGTTGTTTTTCTGAGGTTTCAATGAAGCTTTTATCGTAGCCTCGGATGCTCGGTGTACCTCTATGAAATTTGGGTTGCGCTGACTCAAGCACGCAATTTTCTCCTGAATACCGCATTTTGCATGAGCTATACGATTAAGCTCACAAAATTCTTCATACTCCAGCCCATCAGCAGAATGAGACATCAGTAGTATAGGCCATCTTTTGACTTCCTGATCTCGTAAAGCGAGGAAACGCTCTGTCTTTTTGAAATGATGAGGTCGTTTGGAATATTTTTCAGCAAATACGCCAAGAGCCAATAAAGAGGGCATATCTAAGGATAGAGTCGGCACGTTCGTCCATGGCACATCGTCTGCCTTAGCAGCACTCGCGAGTCGGCCACTCTCTTTCGAAGCATTGGGAGGCGAAAAACAGGACCAGGTTGTCGGTTGCTCCTTGGCCTGAGCAGGCACCGCCTTCGAGGAACCAGCAAGACTATCCTGTTTAACATCAGGATACCAAAGATGCGAGATAGAAGTGCTGATCACTGAAACCATTGACTGCGCTGCAACGCATAAGATATCCATCCAAGACGTTAAACGCCCTGCACTATTTGCTTGAGGAAGCACATCCGGTCTCAACTCGATGAGTGGCCGATCTAAGCGAGCCACCGCCCTAGGCTGGCGGGGACGACTGATAGGCCTACTAGGCAGACTATCATTCACACGAGCGTGTATACGTAACCGCGCAGGACCTACGATAGCAGATCTCTGCACATTAGCCACTACCGATAAAGCTATTAAACCCCGCACTGCGACCCTTTTCTCAACATCCGATCCAAAAATAATCTTCATCTCAGGCCAAATACCCTTTAAAGGCACGGTATAATTTTCTATCTTAAGGCGATTATTGTATATACCAGCGTGCTGCAATTCCGTATTGGGGAACTGCATCTGCTGACAGGCGCTCATTATACTTCGTGGCAGAATATGTGTCTCGGTATCCGTAGGCGGAAATTGGGCTATTAAGTTGAGTTTTTTCCTCGTCATATGCTTTCGTCGATGCCTGAGGTATCTCATACGTTGAACATTATAGGAAATACCTTTAATAATCAGCTGTCGAGTTGCTCTACCGTTTCTCAGAAAAAAATTTCTCAAGACGACTATTGGGAATTCGTGAGACAAGCCATGTTTATACGAATTTCTCAGGTATGCATGTCGTCGCGCTTTTAAACGAACATCTTTAATATCCCATGCATTGAGCCTCACCGCTGTTTGATTATTCGCTAATCTCACATCTATCTGAGTAAAAGGCAATCTTTTTGTAAGATCAATAACCTCACCAACTTGCTCATCTATTTGCAATATAGAAAGCTCTCTCCTGGCATTCACACTGGAGGAACTTCCCTCTACTGTCGGCAGTGGCTCTTGTAA
>JABABH010000117.1 GCA_014238325.1 Coxiellaceae bacterium
GGAACAAAGAATAGCGCTATCTCAACGTTTATATGCTCGAGGCTTCACAGAGGTCCAGATCGGACATATGCTGAACCTCTTTGACTTTATGCTCCCTTTAAAGCCGCAGCTCATGGTAAAATATGATAAGGCCATTGAACAGATAGAGGAGGAATACCATATGACTTATACCGATCGCATAGAAGAACGAGGCAGGGAAGCTGGATTACAGGCAGGACGACAAGCTGGATTACAGGCAGGACGACAAGCTGGATTGGATTTAGGGCGGCAAGAAAGAGTGATCCTCTTCAACCAACTATTAGAGGTTCGATTTGGTACGCTTGAAGCATATTATCTTAAACAAATAAGCCAAGCCGATTCTGAGCTATTATCGAGATGGGTAAAAAGATTAGCAACAGCAGAAACTTTGGAGCAAATATTTGCTGAAACCTCTGAGACTAGCTAATCTATTTTCAGCTAGACGGGGGACTATAAGCTGAACCCACGGCATACGTATCATGACCCCACCTATCCTCCACATCAATACAGAAACTATGTATTGCATCTTGCGGCGTTATAGCATAGAATTTCTTCCCTTTGCCATGAGCGTATCTCGAGGTGTAAACTTACAATGACTTATATGCCAAACCCCCAAACAGTCGCGCGTCATTGGCTGCTTGTTGATGGACAAAATCGAATTTTAGGGCGACTAGCCAGTGAAATTGCGAAGCGATTGCGTGGGAAGTGTTCTGCTGAATATGTACCCCATGCCGATGTCGGTGATTATATTGTTGTCATCAATGCAAGCCAGATAAAAGTGACTGGAAACAAAGCCAAGAATAAATTATATCATCGGCATACGGGATATATTGGCCATTTAAAGACTACTAATTTTCAAGACTTACAAGCCAAACATCCCACCCGTGTGTTAGAATTAGCGGTTAAGGGTATGTTGCCTAAAGGACCCTTAGGTCGACAAATGTTCCGTAAGCTAAAAGTGTATCCTCGCAGCGAACACCCCCATCAAGCGCAAAAACCAGAAGCCATTGATTTTTAGGAGAAATATTAACTGTGACTCAAGCAGCCGACACACAGCAGTCCGTCCAAAGCCAGACCCTATGCACAGGACGTAGGAAAACGGCCGTAGCCCGTCTTCGTCTGGTACATGATAAAGAACCCGGTCTTATTGTAATTAATAATAAACCTCTCGATCAGTATTTTGTCCGTCTCTCAGACCGAATGGTGGCACAACAGCCTTTGGATCGCATGAAAGAACAAATGAGACTGGATCCCACTTGCACTATCTCCGTGACAGTGAAGGGTGGCGGTATCAGTGCACAAGCGGGTGCTATCCGTATGGCTTTAACCAGGGCATTGATTTTAGATCATCCTGCCTTGTCTAAGCCACTGAAAGCATACCGTACTCGAGATGCAAGAGCTGTAGAGCGAAAAAAAGTGGGTTTACATAAAGCTAGAAAAGCACCACAATTCTCAAAACGATAATCTATGCTAGGAAAATTTAGTAATGACACTCTTAAAACGTTCAGTCATGACACTTTATTCCAGCCCTACCGATATATATAGCCATCAAGTACGTATCGTTTTAGCTGAAAAAAGTGTCAATTTCGACTTGATCAATGTGGATGCTAATCACCCCTCTAAGGACTTAGCTGACTTAAATCCCTATCAAACCCTACCCACATTAGTCGATCGAGATCTTATTCTGCATTCTTCCCGCATCATTATGGAATATTTGGACGAGCGATTTCCGCATCCTCCATTATTACCCGTTTACCCCATAGCACGGGCTAAGTGTCGACTCATGATTTATCGAGTGGAGCATGATTTATATCGACTACTCACAACCATTGCAGAATCCTCCAAAGAGGATGCTGATATAGCCCGTAATGAACTCAAAAATGCTTTAATTTCGTTGCTTCCCGTGCTCAGGCACTCTCCGTATTTTTTTAGTGATGACTTCACCTTACTGGATTGCGTGATTTCACCTTTGTTGTGGCGTCTACCTTATTATGGTATTACCTTCCCCAGTACTGCGAAGCCTCTATTTCTCTATGAAGAGCGTATATTCGAACGAGAATCCTTTAAAGCTAGCCTAACAGAAGAAGAGGCGGAGCTTCGAGAAGAATTGCTATGACGCGCGAAGTTGTACCCATGATCTCCAGTCGCCCCTACCTCTTACGAGCTATGTACGAATGGTTAATTGATAATAATTTAACGCCACACATCATGGTCAACACTATGGTAGACGGTGTTTCTGTTCCTGAGCGTTTTATCGAGGATGGGAAAATTATATTGAATATTGATCCTAATGCTATACATAAGTTGGATATGAGCAATGAGGCTGTAGCATTTCAAGCACGCTTTTCTGGTGTTGCTCATCGCATTTATGTACCCATCTCAGCAATCACAGCCATCTATGCTATTGAAAACGGGCGTGGTATGCTATTTGGTGAGGAAAACGATGGTGCTGATAGTTCTGCATCTAAGGATGGTACTGAGCAGGGTAGACCTTTAAAAAAGCTCCCGGGAAACCGTACAAAACCTAATTTGACTATTGTTAAATAAACAGCCTATCATCCTTACGTTAAGAACCTTTTTTTGAGAATCATGCCAGGGGGGATACCTCAACGTTGAATATTCATTCTATTATTTATCATCTCTCTTTTATGGCCTTGCCCTTATTATTTGCTGTCACCCTGCATGAGGCAGCACATGGTTGGATAGCCAATAAACTGGGCGATAAAACAGCTTTAATGCTGGGTCGAGTGACACTGAATCCCGTCAAACATATTGATCCCTTTGGCACGATTATTTTGCCTATTCTTATGTTAGCTATGAGCCATTTTTCCTTTGCATTTGGCTGGGCAAAACCCGTTCCCATTAACTCGAAAAATCTCAAAAGCCCAAGAAGAGATATGGCCTGGGTCGGTCTCTTTGGTCCTCTAGCGAATATACTAATGGCCTTGATCTGGGCTGCTATTGCAAAGCTCAGCCTGTTATGGCACATACCTACAAACAGTTTAGCAAACTTTTGCTATACAGCTGGTACCTTCGGTATTTATATCAATACGCTATTAGCAATATTAAACCTTATCCCCATTCCACCTCTCGACGGTAGCCGTATTATTTCGGGTCTACTACCACCGCGTATGAATGCAGAATATACTAAGATAGAACCTTATGGCATTTGGATATTGTTAATGCTGTTATTTATCTTGCCAAGAAATTTTTTATTCGTACCCTTGGTCAGCGTCTTTAATCTTATTCGGTTGATATTTGGATTATAGTTGAGGGGGCCCTCACCCACCGCTAAGTATGTATAGCTAGCCGGGACAACAACCCATATCGATACTTATTGATATGAAAAGACAGTCACCACTTTCTTAACACCCGATATTTTTCGAGTCACACTCGAGGCCAATTGCGCCTGCGGAGCGCTGACTCTCCCCATTAAATAAACGACTGCATTTTCAGTTACAACTTTTAAATTAGAAGATTCTAACCCAGCTGTTCCTAACATAGCTGTTCGTACTTTCGTGGTGATCCAACTGTCTTTGGTACGTTGCATCGGTGTGCTGGGAGGTCCCACCACAATCTCATTATACACGCGCTCAATACCCGGGATACCTGCAATCAAGCGATAAGCTTTTTTGCGAAGTTCGCTACTTTGTGCCTGTCCAAGTAATAGAGCAGAACGATTAAATACTGAAACTGTGATGTGCGCGTGGCCACATAGGGCAGGATTATGGTCTAATCGCTTTTGAGCCACAACTCGTGCATGGTGGTCCTCTGTCATGGTCGAATAACTACGCTTGTCGTGCACAATAACACCACCGACAGTTGCACTCGCCACACCTGCCATAAATACAGCTGGTACGCATCCAGAACAAACGATGGTAGAACATAGGCCTACCGTTAGCATAAAAGTCTTAGGCTTCATGAAAATTTTCCTAAAATAACATGTCATAATGCACGGTATTCTATCATATATGAAAGGCATCGCGATGGTATGATTTACTAGAATGTTTTTCCGTAGTCGTGACGCCATGGCCATGATGAAAAGTATCGCTAGAATATTGAGTCGTGCTTGAAAAACTAGAATTTTCCTTGTCATGTGCTACAGAACCACCTACAGACACATTAGACAAATCAGACATCGAGAGCAAAGCCTCCTCGGGTGTACATCCAGCGCAAAGTATACCAACCCCTATAATAGCAATAGCAATAAACTGTTTCATGATGATTTTTCTCCTAACGTAATATGCTCATCGAGCCTATCGCATAAATAATGAATAATCATGATATGCGTTTCTTGTATATGCGAAGTGACCTCTGATGGCACCCGAATCTCTATGTCTTTATGCGATAATGATTGAGCTAATGCGCCACCATCACGGCCGGTCAAAGCAATGACTGATAGATGCTTTTGATGTGCAACTGAGATGGCTGCTAGGATATTTCCCGAAGCTCCACTCGTACTTATCACAAATAACACATCTCCCGGACAACCGAGCGCCATTATTTGCCTTGAAAAAATATGCCTATAATCATCATCATTCGCAATGGCTGTGATGGTAGAACTATCTGTCGTCAACGCAATGGCAGGTAAAGCGCGTCGCTTTTTACGGAATTGATGCAGCAATTCTGATGAAAAATGCTGTGCATCAGCCGCAGAACCACCGTTGCCACAAATCAACAACTTCCCACCTTGATCCATGCACCCAGCGATCAAGCTACCCGCCTGTTCAATCACGGGGCCCAACTGATGCATCGCACGCGTCTTCACCGCAATACTATTCGCAAAATACTGTTGAATACGCTGCTGCATGACCAACACGAAATGATAACTGATTTCAAAGACAAGACCTCGAGGATACCGTGTATGGTACTAAATTCACGGCCTTGCGTCAAATTGACCACTTACCGTTGCTAACGGTGAGTGGTCATGAGGTCGTCATGCATACTCCATATCAAATACATTTTGAATCCAGTGAATGTCCTTATTTGGCTTCACCTCAACGATATCGAATCGGGCATCCACTTTTTCGAATAAATGATGTACAGTTAAGTAATAACGAGCAGTTTTGATGAGCCTTTGCTGTTTATAGCGATCGACTGTCTCAACAGGGCAACCCAATCTGCTATGCTGACGATACCGAACCTCCACAAAAACCACCGTGCGATCATGAGACATAATTAAATCAATTTCACCCGTCTGATAAGAAAAATTTTTAGCCAGACCGATTAAACCGTGGCGCCTTAAATATCGATAAGCCCGACACTCCATCAAAAAGCCAAGGCGCTGCGTTTTGCTGAACATAGCTATCATCGTATATCAAAACACTTAGCTTACCCTATACCGTATAATATACC
>JABABH010000118.1 GCA_014238325.1 Coxiellaceae bacterium
AGGTTGTGGGCAACATAAATCGCCCAGGTGCCTTATTCGATTGATTAAACAACTTGAAGTGACTATTGACTGGAGGATAAAAAGAGCGTGTACTTAGAACACGCTCGAAAACCGCATCATGCGATGGATTAGATGCGTATAGGCAGATTGCATTAGGTGCAAAACAATATTTAAACCCGTATGGGCGTTTGATTTTAGAGATTGGATATGATCAATCGGAATCTGTTCAAGAAATCTTCACAAATGCTGGTTATGTAAATGGATGTTGTCATAAAGATTTAGGGGGAAATGATCGAATTGTTGGTTTTTCTCGTTAAATGATCATAAAAATGTCGATTAGAACATAAAAACGTTATGATTGTATGTTTTAGACTTGTATCACTAGAGGAATTAGAGGTATAGTTTCCGCGTTGGATGATTGATTATGTCTCATCTGATTAACTCCTCGAAATTGAAACGGGACTACGCCACGAAGGCGAAAAAATTCTAATACACGATATAAGGCAACCAGATCATATGAGATCTTCAAACAAATCACGCTCACGTAATAAAAATAATAATAATAATCGTCGTGGCAATCCATCAAATGTTTTGAACCGGGTATTTGATTCATCTGGTCCGGAAGGCAAAGTGCGTGGCACTCCTCAGCAAATAATTGATAAATATCAAAGCCTTGCTAGTGATGCGATGTTGTCTGGTGATCGTGTTAATGCAGAGAATTTCTTACAACATTCTGAACATTATTCCAGACTTTTAACAGAAGCTCAGCGTGAGATTAATGCACGTCGCGAAGCTCAAGAAGCACAGCGCAGCCAACACAACCAAGCCAACCAACAAAACCAAGCCAAACAACAAAAATCACCAGCAGATAACGAAGATCAACAACCTGATGTTGCTGGCGATACTGCCGAGTTGTTCCCGGGGCAAACCGATAGTTCCAATCTGGTTGATACACCAGAAAACACCAAACCAGTTAAGAAGCCAGGCAAACCTAAAAAGCCAGCGAAAAAGATTGAAATTGTTCAGGCAGAAGCAGACGATACACCCGAAGGTGCAAAGCCTGAGACTGCCGCAGAATAATTATTCAAACTGATTAGCTAATAAGCAAAATTGTTCTACAGTCAGCTGTTCTGCGCGTTCAGTTGGCTTGATATTTGCCGCAATTAAGCGATCTTCTATATCTGGCGCTAAAGACTTCAAACTTGCTCGAAGCATTTTACGTCTTTGATTAAAAGCTGCAGCAACAACGCGCTCTAATATTTTGGCATTACACGGAAATTTTGGCTCATCGCACATGGTAATATGCACCACAGCAGATGACACTTTTGGTGATGGCGTAAATGCTTGCGGAGGTAAATCCATAACAATCTTTGCATTTGATCGCCATTGGGCCAAAATGGATAAACGTCCATAAGCTTTACTACCAGGTTGTGCTACAATCCGTTGGGCGACTTCGCGTTGAAACATCAAGGTTAAACTGTCCCAATAGGGTGGCCAAACATTTGGCGTCAACCAGCGAACCAGTAATTCTGTGCCAACATTATATGGCAGATTTGCAATAACACGAAGTCGGCCGTATCGAAGAACGAGAGCTTCTATATCTATATAGAGTGCATCCTCATTGAGAATGACCAGCCGATCATCAGCCAGGGCCTTGATGGCCTCGAGCGCGGC
>JABABH010000119.1 GCA_014238325.1 Coxiellaceae bacterium
GATGCTGCATCCAATCAATCAATTGCAGAGGCCTATCAATAGATTCGTCAGCATGGCTCTGTTTTAAGGTTGATTCAGGCGAAAAATCGCCATAGCCATAATTCGCAGCAATGCCTGTTAAACCAGCGGCACGTGCAGCGATCATATCATCTTCAATATCACCTATATAGACAGCTGATGTCGGTGGCGCACCAACGAGTTTGCAGGCATGCAGCAGGGGGGCGGGATGCGGTTTCTTGTGTGATAGAGAGTCGCCTGCAACCAAGCAATGCGTGCGATGCGTTAATTTAAAATGATGTAATAAAGGTGTTGTTAGTGCGATGCGTCTATTGGTGACAATACCCCAAATGATATGATGCTCATCCAAATAATCCAAGACGGTATGCATTCCGTCGAATAACTTTGTTTTATTAAGATAATATTTTTTGTAAATAACTAATAATTCTGTTTGTAAGGATGCGAGTATCGGGCTTTCTTCAGCAAGACCAAAAGCAGCTTTCAAGGCGATGGTGGAGTTTTTCCCAATGATATCGCGAGCTTCGCAGATGGAAAGCTCAGCCTTATGGTATTGCCTGAGTAACTGATTGAGTGCGTCAGTCAGGTCCGGAGCTGTGTCAAGTAACGTACCGTCTAAATCGAAAAAAACCGCATTAAGGTTATGCTTCACATCGATCCCCCTTTAATAAAGCAAGCGATATAATTGACCGATACATCTTGAGTAAAATGACATTGCTGTCTGAAGGGTTGATATTTGATGCCTGTGATATGTAACAAGCGTAGGTTATAAGGGCGTGCCCATTCGCATAATTCTGATGGACGTATAAATTTTTTATACTCATGTGTACCCATGGGTAATAATTGCAGCAGATATTCAGCGCCGACAATGCTGAAAAAAAATGATTTTAAATTACGATTTAGGGTAGAAAAAAAGACCAAGGCATCAGGAGACATCAGCTGTGCGCAGGTTCGGACAACACTGATCGGATCAGGAACATGCTCTAATAATTCCATACAAGCAATCATATCAAATTTTTTGTGTTCCGCATGGAAGGATTCTATGGTCGTGGATAGGTATTGAATAGGGTGATCCTGATGTACGGCGTGTTCTTGAGCAACACGAATCAAGTCATGATTAGCATCAATGGCCGTCACATCGGCTCCTTCGTGTGCCAGGGCTTCACTTAATAGTCCGCCTCCACAGCCGACATCCAGTACTTTTTTTTCTAATAAAGCAGTATGTTGCTTGATATACTGCAATCTTAAGGGGTTCATCCGATGTAGCGTCTTCATCGGGCCATTAGGATTCCACCATTCTTTTGCCAAGCGACTAAATTTATCAGATTCTGAGGGGTCAAGATTTTCCATAATTGAGTTTAACATGCTCTTTGGGATTTTGATAAGTCACGTTTCAGTTATCATCTTTCCAAAAGATTGGGGCAGGCAAACTCAAAAGTTGCATAACAAAGTTTGAATCAATTTTATTTTTCATGAAGTTTCTGCTCTAATTGCTTTATGATCATGACCCTTTTCACTATAAAGTCAATCGATGCCCAATACTATATCAGCGAAAATTTTCTGCGTAATACGATGCTGCTACAACTGATCCATTAGGCCAGACATTAGGTGGGAGAGACAGAATCACAAGGCTGGCATTTTTCTATATTGCCTTCTGGTTGCAAGGTAATATGCTGAATATGATGCTCTGTTTGCAATATTGTTTTAAGTTGATGGAGAGCATGGTCCCAGTTAGTCAAATCATGTACATGAATATGCGCAGATAAGGCGGTTACATCAGGCGATACGGTCCAAATATGCAGGTCATGTACGGTGCGAACTTCTGGTAATTGTGTCATGGTATATAATACTTTTTGAATATTGACATGTGGAGGCACGCCCTCCATCAGGACGTCTAAGGATTCACGCAATAAACGGTAGCTGGATATTAGAATGAGTACACTGATAAAAATGGATAGCACAGGGTCAACCCATAGCCAAGCTGTGAAATAAATAATCATACCTGAGAATAAGGTCGCGAGGGTGGCGAGTAAGTCGCTGAAGACGTGCAATAATGCTGCGCGTTGATTGAGACTATGCTTACCATGAGAGAGCAACCAAGCCAGACTGACATTAAATAGCATACCGATAGCGGCAATCCATAGAACGGATACCGCATGGACTGGGCTAGGATGTTGCAGGTGTTGGATGGCCCTGATCATAATCAGGCACGACATCACGACCAGGAGTATGCTGGATGCCCACGCGGCAATGACTTCGGCTCGACCCAAGCCATAGCTATGTTTATGGGAAGGGGGCCGTTGAGCCATCCAGGCGGCAAAAGCTGCAATGGCTAATGAGAGCGCATCTGAAGCCATATGGCCTGCATCTCCCAGTAAAGCCAATGAGCCAGCGAAATATCCACCCAGCATTTCAAATACAGCGAAACCGATGGTGAGCACGAGAGCGACGAGAAATAATCGGTGTGAGGCCGCAAAGAATCGGTGGTGATGGTGTCGATGATTGTGCATGAGATTGAGATTATACCTGAATTTTATATCATGATGTGAATATATTCTGCTAAGGTGGGATCATCAGGGTTGTCTATCAGGCAAAGAGGCTAGCGTATCATAGGGATAGAGCGGTGGTATTAACAGCCGGCGAGGGTTCGGTATGCCAACAAGGCTTGTCGAGTAACTCCACCATGGGATTCATGAAAATGGGTTTATCTGGGGAATGGGGATCATAGGTTTTTGCTAGATCGATGGGTGTTTGATGATAGTTATTAGGAATATGTGGGTTAGCACCAGCGACTAATAGCAGTTCTGCTAGTTCTAGATTGTTGTTGTCGGCGGCAATATGCAGTGCTGTGTTTCCACCCTGATCTTGTAGATAGATGTTGGTCTTGCTGTCTTTTAGCAGTGCTTTTGCAGTCGGTATATCATCGAATTGCGCAGCATTATGTAGAGCCGTGCAACCAGAGTTTCTATGTTGATAATTCGTATTGACTCCATATTCTAAGAGAAGCGGTACATGCTTTCCGGCATTATTTTGTATATCTACAGCTAGAAGGGATTCGCCATCAGAAGCGATAATATTCGGGTCTGCTCCTTGATCTAATAGAGCTCTAACAGCGTCGAGACTAGAAGCATGTTTGAGCACAGTAATAGCAGAGATGATGCCCAACAGCTTGCGACTGAGTAGATTATATTTTCTTCGAATAGGGTGATGATGCGGTTGTTTAAACATAGAAAAGCCATGTCCAATAAGATTCAATTGAATATACCGCTCGCGACTGAAGATGCGAAGTGGGATCTGTATATAAGTTATATTTAGTTATCGTCCCAGGAGAGAGTACCCCCCGTTTGGTATTCAATCACGCGTGTTTCAAAGAAGTTTTTTTCTTTTTTGAGGTCCATCATTTCACTCATCCACGGGAAGGGGTTGTGGGAACCGGGGTATTGTTCGGCTAAGCCAATCTGGGCACAACGGCGATTGGCAATATATTGTAGGTATTGCTTGAACATATCGGCATTTAATCCCAATATACCATGTGGCATGGTGTCTCGGGCATATTGATATTCTAAGCTGACCCCTTCTCGAATCATGGCCATGATGTCTTCTTGGAAAGTAGGGGTCCAGAGATCAGGGTTTTCTATTTTAATTTGATTAATCACATCAATGCCGAAATTAACATGCATCGACTCATCACGTAGAATATATTGAAATTGTTCAGAGGTGCCCGTCATTTTACCTCGGCGACCCATGGCTAATATTTGTGTAAAACCAACGTAGAAAAATAATCCTTCGAAAACGACATAAAAGGCAATCAGGCTGCGTAATAAACGGCGATCATGGTCAGGCGTGCCTGTTTTAAAATTGGGGTCAGCTAAACTTTGAGTAAAAGGTAAGGCCCAACGTGCTTTTTCTGCAATACTTGGGATTTCACGATACATATTAAAGGTTTCCCCTTCATCCAGAGACAGGCTCTCAATGATGTATTGATAAGCATGCGTGTGTAGGGCTTCTTCGAAGGCTTGTCGTAATAAATATTGCCGACATTCTGGGTTGGTGATATGACGGTAAATCGCGAGTACCAAATTATTGGCGACTAAAGAGTCTGCCGTGGCAAAAAAGCCGAGGCTACGCATGACAATCACTCGTTCGTCAGCAGTGAGCCCGTCCGCTGTTTGCCATAATGCGATATCAGCGGACATATTGATTTCATCGGGCATCCAATGATTAGCACAGGCTAGTAAATATTTTTTCCATGCCCAAGGGTATCTAAAAGGCACGAGCTGATTTAAATCGAGCTGACAATTAATAATTTTTTTATCTTCCACACGAATACGGGAGGCACCCATTTCTAATGTCTCTAACCCAGTGGCACTGATAGGAGATCTATCCGTGACAGACGACGTGCCAAGCTGAGCTTCCGATAGATGGGAAGCAGTAGATAAGTCATGATCATAGGATGTCATCGTCGATCCTCCTCGGATGCGAGAGTGATATAAAGCCGCGATAGAATAAAGCAGCATATAAATTGAGGTCTGTCTGCGAACTTGCTATTGACATGCCTCACAATCCTCATCATCGATTTTGCAGGACGATGGGGATGCTGCGACAGCATGAGGAACAGCATTAAGCGCATGGTCCTGTATGGTCGCTTTCTCTGTGTGGGTGGCTCCCATGGTACGTAGATAATACGTGGTTTTTAGTCCGCGCATCCAAGCTAGACGATACAAGGCATCCAACTTTTTACCAGATGGCTGTGATACATATAAATTCAAGGATTGTGATTGATCAATCCATTTTTGCCGCCGAGAAGCAGCCTCAACTAGCCATTCTGGATCGATTTCAAAAGCTGTGAGATATAATCTTTTGAGGTCCTGAGGGATCCGAGTAATGTTTTGTATGCTCCCATTAAAATATTTGAGGTCATGTATCATAGGAGGGTCCCATAGCTTGCGTTTTTTTAGTGCGTTAACAAGGTAAGGGTTGAGTACGGTA
>JABABH010000120.1 GCA_014238325.1 Coxiellaceae bacterium
CGTGCTCCAAGAGTATTCGCACGACGCCCACATGTCCGTGCTTTGCCGCTATGTGTAGCGCTGTATTGCCATCCTCATTAGTCGGTGAATTAACCTCTATACCGTTCTCCAAGAGTATTTGAACCACCTCCAAAGGTCCTCTTAATACCGCCCCATGTAGTGCTGTCTTGCCATCCTGGTCCTTTGCATTAATCTTTGCACCTCCCATCAGCAATAGAATGACAGCAACTAAATCCCCTTTTTCTGCCGCCACGTGTAGTGCTGTACGACTCTTTTTAGTCGATGAATTAGCATCTACATCGTATTTCAAAAGTCTTCGCACGAACTCCTCATCTCCGCTCTGTGCTGCTAGGTATAGCGCTGTCCATCTATTCTTATTCTGTACATTAATTGCACCGCGCTCCAAGAGTATCCGCACGACGTCCACACGTCCGTACTCTACTGCTAGGTGTAGCGCTCGGAGGCCAGTATTACTCTTTAAATTAACATCTGCGCCGCCCTCCAAGAGTATTCGCACGACGTTCATACGTCTATCCTGTGCCGCTATGTATAGCGCCGTATTGCCATCCTTATTCTTTAAATTAGCACCTGCACCGTGCTCCAAGAGTATTCGCACGACCTCCACATGTCCGTTCTCTGCCGCCCAGTGTAGCGCTGTATTGCCATACTTATTCTTTAAATTAACCTTTGCACCGTGCTCCAAGAGTATTCGCACGACGCCCACATGTCCGTGCTTTGCCGCTATGTGTAGCGCTGTATTGCCATCCTCATTCTTTAAATTAACCTCTGCACCGTGCTCCAAGAGTAGTTGCACGACGACCTCATGTCCGTTTGCTGCCGCTAGGTATAGCGCTGTCCATCCATACTTATTCTTTAAATTAACCCTTGCACCGTGTCCCAAGAGTAAGAGTAGTTGCACGACGCCCACATGTCCGTACTTTGCTGCTAGGTGTAGCGCTGTCCATTCATACTTACACTTTAAATTAACTTCTGCACCGCGCTCCAAGAGTATTCGCACGACGTCCACACGTCCGTACTTTGCTGCTAGGTGTAGCGCTGTCCATTCATCCTGATTTTTTGAATTAACATCTGCACCTTTGCTCAACAATAGCTCTACGGTGTTCTTATGTCCGTTCTCTGCCGCTAGGTGTAGCGCTGTCCATCCATTCTTATTTTCTGAATTAACATCTGCACCGCGCTCCAAGAGTATCCGCACGACGTCCACATGTCCGTACTCTGCTGCTAGATGTAGCGCCGTACTGTTACACGTATCCTGTGCACTGATTTCTCTACCGGTGTCCAATTGCCATCTAACGCCCGCTATATCTCCTTGGCTTGCAGCCAGGTGCAGCTGCCACCAGCTAGTATCCAAGTCGTGGGCGAAGATGGCCATGAACCAAGCCATTTGTAATCGCACTATATTTTGCTGAAGCAATTTAAGATTATCTATGCTTTTCCCTTGACCGTATTTTATAACTGCCTTGAATTCCTTGTGAATAATAGTATTCTTAGTGCTGTGAACCGTCTCAAGAAAAGATTGAATATTCTCCCTCATCTCACTTTTAGTGTTATCCTTCGCATCGATGATCAATTTTTCAAGATCCTTGGGCCATCTCATATCAGCAAAACATGCCTCTTGAATCACGGATAGTATGGGAACAGCTAATGTGGGATAATTCTGAATTTGCTTAAGCAGATCGAGTTGCCTGCTCTCAGGTGGTAGATCTCTATCAGTCACCACGAAGATCTCTCGATATAAACCGCGACGTATATAGTTTTTTATCAAGTTTAGTCTCTGAGAAATCGCAACCTTATCGATGATGCTTATTAAAAATCTATCATTCAAAAGGCCAGGTAATCTCACATATGAAACAGGCTTAGATCCTTCTAGTAAGTAAAATAATACGATTTCACGAGCTTGGGTTAAATACGTTTGTGGCGTATCACAACCTTGAATCTCATGCAGTCTAATACTTAGATCCTTGCAATTGACAGCATCAACGTCAGCCATCGACAAACATATTTGCGTTTTATAAAACTCATTGAGGTCTCCGCCTTGCCGCCTATCTTCGAATTGATTTAAAAGACTAACGTCAAAGTTTTCAGCATGCGTATCCGCATCAGAAGATCCATGAGTCCATAGGGCATGCAATCTTCGTTTATTCATGTCGACTTCGAACGATTCACCCACACTATATGAGGTACGCATAAGGTTCGACAAATCTTTATTTGATAACCATACAGCTATATTTTCCGATACAAGTTTCACGACTGTTTCTATCGTCATATATACTAACCTTACTTTAAATAGCGTGTAACACGGATGGATGATACATCCAATAGATTAAAGTTAACTTAATGCCAATAACTTGAAAACATAGCTCCGCATTGGGTGTCTTACCTTATAGGGAGTCGGTAGGACGTCATGATGACCCTAGATTGGACTGATTTTGATAAGGATAAACAGGCTACTCTAAGCCTTAATTGAGTCACATCTCATGGGAGCTACAGTTTGATGACATCATTAGAATGAGAGGGAACATCCTAGTTGAAAATAGCCAAGAAGCAACGAAACCTGCATCCCAGTGGATAGGATTAGCAGGCAAAACAAAGACTATTCCGGACGCCCCAATAACACGCCAAAAATATCCAGTTCCCGTGGTGGCTTGCAAACATACCCACATGATGCAGGAGCCATGGTGTGTCGTCAGCTCACGTGAGGATATTTCTTTTCCACTCATTTACATTTGACACAGTTCTATGAACACTCCCTTGCTTATAGATTTATCAGGGTAGCTTTGTTATAATGGCGAATCGATTGGGTTCCCTTTGTCATTGAATATCTCATCAATAGACCGTGTTTTCAATGCATATTCCTAAAGGCACACCGTGTATTGCCTGTCTATCCTCATGAGAGGCGATCTATCATCATGTCTGACGCTTAAGTTTAGATAGGCGTTTATTGATTACAGCATTAATAGGATGTTTATGAAACGATTTATCATTATCGGCCTCCCTGTAATACTACTACTCGCTACGCTTATTATCTTGGGTAGTCTCTATTGGCATCATAAAAAACTCTTTCCTAGCACAGATAATGCCTACGTGAATGCTAAAGTTATTCATATCGCATCGGAAATCTCTGGACCTGTCATTGAAGTGAATCCACGTATTCATGATCATGCGCATGTCTATAAAGGTGAGCCCCTATTTAATATCGACCCTCGCCCGTTTCAAATTGCTCATACTAAGGCAGAAACCGATCTTGCACTCGCCCGACAACAAATGCAGATCGATGATAAAACGGTAGAAGCCGCAGAAGCCAAGGTCAGTCAAGCAGCAGCAGAACTGCATAATACCCACGCACAAACACAACGCGTACTCACTTTAACCCAGCAGAAAATACTGCCGTTATCGCAACGTGATGATGCCATAGCACGCTTAAAAATCGCAAAAGCAACTCTCATTGCCTCCAAAACGACCTTAGCAAAGGCGATCGCTATACGAGGAGCCCTCAACGACCAAAATGAGCATCTCAAAGCTGCTACTGCGATGCTAGCAAAGAGATCTCTCGACTTACAACATACGCATGTTGTAGCACCTGCTTCTGGTGACCTCGCCAATTTTCACCTGCGTGTAGGTGACATGGTCACCTCTTATCAACCGCTATTTGCACTGATAGAAGATCATAGTCAATGGATTGATGCAAATTTCAAAGAAGCTGAGTTGACTCATATCCAACCTAATGAAAGAGCAACCATTACTCTAGATATGTATCCAGGCATCCATTTCAAAGGGCAGGTTCAAAGTATTAGCCCCAGTAGCGGGACAAGCTTCTCTTTATTTCCACCAGAAAATGCGACAGGAAACTGGGTCAAAGTCACACAACGTTTTCCCGTCAAGATTCGCATCGTCTCTGAAGAGACTAGATATCCTTTAAGACTAGGTGCAAGCAGCAGAGTGGTTATTGATACAACACATCATAACGAAACCTTGCCACCATCCTAATGGCATTCCATGCTCTCCTGATCTTACCCCCCACCCTATAGAGACCCGATGACACATCAGCAGACGCCCGCAGAAAACAGAGCAACCTTTACACCTGTCGCGCATCCTTGGATCATCCTGATCACCGTGATGTTAGTTTCCATGTTAGAGCTGTTAGATACGACCGTGGTCAACGTGTCGTTACGTAATATGATGACGTCTCTCAATGCGGATCAAAATCAAATCACGTGGGTCATTACAGCGTATTTAACCGCATCCGCTATTATGCTGCCTCTCACTGGATTTTTGATTAATAGGGTCGGTCAAAAAAACTTACTGATGATCAACATCCTAGGATTTATGCTCGCTTCTTCCTTATGTGGACTATCCACCAATTTGTCTGAAATGGTATTATTTCGAATCTTTCAAGGTATTTTTGGCTCGTCGCTTATCTCCTTGTCCCAAATTACCATTCGGCAAGTCTTTCCTGAAAAGCAACAGGCAAAGGTCATGCCTATCTGGGCATTAGGCGTTGTGATTGCACCTGCATTAGGCCCGACAGTAGGCGGCTTCATTACTCAATATATGGATTGGCGCTTTATTTTTTATGTCAATATTCCGATCTGCTTGATTGGATTTCTTTTAACCCTACGATTTATACCCCGTCCCCCTCGAAGACCACATGTCATTCATTGGACCAGTTTGATACTGATGGTCATCGGCATCGCAAGTCTGCAACTCTTTCTGGATCAAGGCAGTGAACATCAATGGTTCCAGTCAAATGCCATGCTACTCTTATTTGTGGTCGCTACTATCTGCATCCTAGCTTTTATTGCTGCCTGTTTTATGACCAAAAACCCCTTAGTAGATTTACGCCTTTATAAGGAAAAAAACTTTGCGACGGCCTGCATCCTCATCGCTTGCTCTTTGGGCACCTTATCAGCTATCACAGCATTAGAACCCCTGATGCTAGAAAGCATTTTTCAATACCCCACTCTCATGACGGGAAAAATGATGGGTGCGCTCGCTATCGGTGTCGCCTTATCCACACTGATTCTATCTCGCCTAATGCGCTATCTCGGCAGCAAACTCGTCGCTTGTATAGGCCTATTGGTGGCAACCTATGGGCTTTACCGTTTAACCCATATTACTTTACACACCGATGCGGACTTTTTTTTACTCAATAATATGCTGCTAGGCATTGGATTAGGGTTCGTTATGACACCTGTTAATATCTCATCTCTCAAAAATCTTCCTCTATCTAAAATACCCTCAGCGGCAGGTCTCTATACCTATGGCCGCATGTTAGGCAGCTCTATTGGCGTCTCATTATCTAATAGCGCTGTCATTTCAGCCACCCAGAGACATTGGCATCTATTGACCCAATATCTCAATCCATTTAGTGCACGACTACATTTTTGGTTTAGTCATCAACATGCTAGATGGCTCAATACCTCAAGCTTGGCTGGACTACAAGGCGAATTACAACGACACGCTACCTTAATGGGCTTCCTCAGTGGCTTCCAAACACTTGCCCTCGTCTTTCTTCTCCTGATACCATTCGTATTCTTACTGGACCGACAAACCGTAAAAGACACAGGTCCTCAATAATTAATATATGATATAGAGAGTATACTTTTGGATTGTTTATTTTGCAGCATTGCTACGGGAAAACAAGGTACCCTCATTTACGAGGACAAAACAGTCGTCGCCTTTGAAGATATCGAACCGCAGGCACCTGTCCATACGTTAATCATACCCAAGCAGCATATTGCTAGCATCAACGATATCACCGAACAAGATGCTACACTCATCGGTCATATGGCCAATATTGCTCGACAGTTGGCAGAAGACAAAGGGGTCTCTCAGAGGGGCTATAGGCTCGTTTTCAATTGTAATCCGCAAGGCGGACAGGTTATTTTTCATCTCCATTTACATCTGTTAGCAGGCCGACAGATGACCTGGCCACCCGGTTAAAACCTATTCCAAATCACAGCTATCACTTACGGTTATCCTCAGATTATGTCCATTGAAAAACTTACGAAATCCATATTACAAGAGATCGGTGAAGATACCAGTCGACCAGGGCTTAAGCATACCCCTCGACGATTTCAGAACACCCTCGAATACCTCACTGCAGGTTATCAGACTAACCTAGCAGCCTTAGTCAATGATGCCATCTTTTCATCCCATATGGATGAAATGATCATCGTCAAGAATATTGAACTCTATTCACTTTGTGAACACCACTTATTGCCTTTTATTGGACAATGTCATATCGCGTATCTCCCAAATGGCAAGATTATTGGGTTATCAAAAATAGCACGTATCGTTGATATGTACGCCCGACGTCTCCAATTACAGGAACATCTGACACAACAAATTGCGGACGCGATGGCCAGCATCACGGAAGCCAAAGGCGTGGGTGTGATCATTGAAGCTAAACACTTATGCATGATGATGCGTGGCGTCCAAAAGCAAAACCCTGATATGACCACGAGTATGATGCTTGGACAATTTCGAACGGATCAAAGTACACGATCTGAATTTTTATCACTTATTAAGCCGTCATGACTCAAGACTTGTTAGCTAAATGGCATAAAACGAGCTCAATCTAACTGCGGCATTACCTCAAGCTTTGCTGTATTTTATGAAGCAACCTGTCCTGTAAGGCCCGCGGTAAGCAAGCTTCTACGGCAATACAGAATAAACGATCGTTAGCAAAATGCTGACATTTAATCGCATCTTTTTCTGTCATCACAATGATATGCTCATCATCAAATATAAAATCAGACTCATGAAAGACGTAATGATCAGGGAAAGGATGAGCGCGTACCACCATACCCTGTGATTTTAAGTATTCAAAGAAGCGTGAAGGATTGCCCAACCCTCCTACCGCATGCACAACCCTGCCTTGACAATCGGCGAGCCTCAATCTATGGCTGGGTTGATTGATCTGCTCAATACTCACGACACCTAATGTCATGCGATGTACTGGAAAAGCACTCAAATTATAAGGAAGGCTCACTTCTGATGGCCCGCCATTCACGACCATAGCGTCAACTCGGCACAGACGCTTCACAGGCTCACGTAAAGGACCAGCAGGCAAGCAATATCCATTCCCGAAGACACGCTCCCCATCGATCACAGCTATTTCAATATCGCGCCTTAAAGCATAATGCTGTAATCCATCATCACTAATCACCACATTACAATCAAAATGTGCTAATAAAGTTTGTAGGGCTCGCGGTCGATCCGCACAAACCACGAGTGGTGCCTGAGTTCTTTTGACCAATAAAATGGCTTCATCCCCCACCCAACACACGGATGAGGAAGAAGATACAATGCAGGGACGTTTTCCAGTCTTTCCACCGTATCCACGACTGATCATACCAGGACGAAAGCCGCGACATTTCAAATGATTCACCAATGCCATCACAAATGGAGTTTTACCGGTACCCCCCACCGTCAAATTTCCAACGACAATCACAGGAATAGGACAAGTATATAAGCGTTTGATATAGCGATAATAGCCATAACGTAAAGCTATCGCTATGCGATATAAGCCCGATAAAGGTAGCAGTAACACGTGCCCATACGTACGCGGCGCATACCATCCATCAGTCCATGCTAGCCTTTTATGACGACACCATTGAATAAAATTGATTTTGATACAATTCAGCATAAATTTGATTATCCTGTAATAGTGCTTGGTGAGTGCCTTGTTCTACGATACGCCCTCCCTCCAATACCAGGATATGATCAGCATTTTCAATCGTGGATAGACGATGTGCAATCACTAAAGTCGTGCGTGTACCTATCAATGCATGGATAGCGGCTTGGATATGGTATTCTGTCTGCTGATCCAAAGCAGCTGTCGGCTCATCTAATATTAAAATCGGTGCGTTTTTAAATAAGGCACGCGCAATAGCGATGCGCTGCCCTTGCCCACCTGATAATAATACGCCATTTTCACCGATACGTGTATGCAAACCATCCGGCAACTCGGCAATAAATTCCATCAGCTGGGCAGCCTCTGCCGCAGCCATCAGTTTCTCTTCAGCGTACGCCCCGGTATATCCATAACTGATATTATTAGCAATGGTATCATTAAATAATTTCACATCTTGAGAGACCATGGCGATTTGATCACGTAAGTTTGCTAAGGGAAAGTCTTGTATATCTATCCCATCAATAGCAATACGTCCACAGCTTGGATCATAAAAACGTGGCAATAAACTCGCTAAAGTCGATTTGCCAGAACCAGAGCGCCCCACCAGCGCTACCGTTTGCCCGGGTTGAATACTAAACCCGATATGATCTAAGACCGATCGGGTGGTATGCGCATAAGTAAAGGAAACGCCTTCATAAGTAATCAGACCTGCGACACGACGGGAAGCACGTTGTCCTGGATCTCTCTCAACGGGCTCATCTAGTATCTGAAAGATACTTTCGGCACCTGCAATGCCTTTTTGGATATAGGTATTGACCATAGTGAGGCGTCGCATGGGACGCAAAATCATCACCAAAGCAGAAATAAAGGCAGCAAAACTGCCTACACTAAAACCAAACATCGGATGAGTAGAAAAAAATAATAAGATAGCAATGGGAATGGACATCAACAATTGGACTAAAGCACTGCTGACAGTACTTGTCATGACGACTTTTAATTCATGTTGCTGATTGCATTTTGTGGCCTCACAAAATTTTTGATCTTCATAAGACTGCCCACCTCCCAACCGAATCACCCGATAGGCTTCTAAGGCTTCACTTACACGGTGCGTTACGTCACTCACAGATTTCTGGACTAAGACACTTAATTGACGTAAACGTTGACTACAGTATTTCATCACGAAAAAGATCAAAGGCCCAATCATGAAAAAAAATAACGTTAATAGCCAGCTCGTCATAAACATGACTATTAATAATCCGCATAATAAAGAAGCATCACGCAAACTGATAATTAAAGCCTCTGAGCTCGCACTCGCCACTTGTTCTACATTATAGATAATAGTAGACAACAAACTCCCTGAGCTATGATGATCATAAAAGCGAGCAGGCAACCGCAATAAATGCCGAAAAAATTTTTGGCGTAAATCCATGACAATATAACGAGCAGCTCGGCTAATATAATAATTCGAGATAAAATTAGTCACACCACGGAGAATAAAAATACCAATGACTAATAACGGTATGATACGAATAAACCATAAATCTCTAGATACCAATCCTTTATTCACAATCGGATCAATCAACCAAATAAAAGCGGCATCAATGAATGAGCCTAAAATAGTGGCCAGCATACCAAAGCACAACATCATCCAATAAGGTTTTATCATGCAAAGCAAACGCTGATAAGTCGACCAACCGGATGATCGCGATATAAAAGCCTTCAATAAATTCATAGGACTCACTTAATCCATGCTGAAAATTTAAACACACTTAGTTTAATCAGGATGATGATTGCCAAAAATAGTCCCGTCGTGCTGTCGTATTAATCACCATGTGCTTAGGCGACCATAAATGCACGAGGATAGCTCCTTGTTCTGCTGTATTAAACCTATGTACCCCTAATTTTTGATAGCGCTCTACCACACTATGACTTGGAAAATGATAACGATTATAATAGCCTGTAGAAAAAAATACATCCTCCGGGTGCACAGCATCAATAAAAATAGCAGAAGAAGAGGTGCGGCTCCCATGATGAGCGGCCACTAATACATGGCTGGCTAAAAATTGATGCTTATTTTTTAATAACCAAGCCTCTCTTGAAGCTGTAATATCGCCTGTCAATAATATAGCAGCCTGACCACTTGCCGTTATTTTTAATACACAAGAACTATCATTGTCGGTATAGGGCTCACCCGGATTCGGTGAGAGCATCCTGAAGGTCACTTGATCCCATACCCACTGTTGACCAGCAAAACAAGGCTCCCCACCCGGAAAACGCTGAGGCACGCTACTCATCACCTTATGCACAGGCATCGTCGACAATAGTGCAGCTGCCCCGCCACTGTGATCATTATCCCCATGACTAATGACAAGACGATCAATCGCTGCAATATGTCGCCAGCGCAAATAGGGCAATACGACCCTTTTACCCGTATCAAAGCCCGTGCCATATTTAGGTCCTGTATCATAAACCAAAATATGATGCCGGGTTTGCACCACCATGGCTAAACCCTGCCCCACGTCTAAGACCGTCACCCATGCCGCACCCATCGGCGGTATATCAACCCGTGGAAAGAATAAAGGTATACCCCATACTAAAGCGGTCCATCGCCCTATGAATCCCTTTGGCGCTAATAACAATACAATAGAGACCACACTGGTGAATAAAACAAATGTCGAATTCACGGTCATATGCCACATACTATGCGGAAGGTGAGATAATCTTAGCAAAGCATGCCACATCGGGCTCAATAACCAAGCTGTTAATTGAAAAAAACTAGCGCCAGCCGACGCATTGATACCAGTGACCAAGGTCGATAGCAAACATAATGGAACAATCACC
>JABABH010000121.1 GCA_014238325.1 Coxiellaceae bacterium
AAGCGCCTTTAGCTCGAGCACGCGCAAGTTCTATCGCTACGTGAATAGCCAGGGTCATACCAAAGGCTTCATCTTCTTCTGAAAAAGAGCGTGCCACACGTTGTTGTACGGTTAATACACCCAAGAGTTCTCGTTGTTCAATAATCGGTATCCCTAAAAAACCATGATAAGATTGATCCATCAGCGCAGCACATTTTTTATACTGTGCATGTTGAGTCATCTCCTCAATATTTAGGGGTTCTTCCCGCTCACCTATCCAGCCAATTAACCCCTCACCAAACTTAAAAGGGGCACGCCCAATCTGCTTTTGATTCAACCCCATGGTGGCCATTAAGACATACTCACCACGCGCATCGTGGCACACAAAAATGCTACAAGCATCAGCCGATAGTGCATCACAGACATGCTGCACCAATACCGCTAAGCCTTGCTCTAAATTAGAAGCAGCCCGTACAGCTTGCATGATACTTTGCAGAAGATTGATCATATTAATAGTTCATGTATTGTTTAAATTCTTCCAATACTTGCACGTAGACTCGACGTTTAAACGCTACAATCTGTTGAAGGGGATACTCATAATCAACCCAACACCAGTCACGAAATTCCGGTGTCTTGGTATCATTTAGATGAATATCGTCATTCTGACCTATGAAGCGTAATAAAAACCACCTCTGCCGTTGTCCATGAACCATCTGCCCATCAGCATAATACAAGGGTTGAGGAAAATAATAGTACAACCACTGTGTCGACTCCTTGAGGCAAACAACAGCATTTCCAGCTAACCCAAGCTCTTCTTGCAGTTCACGCATACAAGCAAATTCGGTTGTTTCACCCGGCTCTATACCGCCTTGAGGAAATTGCCAGGCATGTCTGCGATCTACCCGCTCCCCCCAGAATACTTGATGATGCCGATTGATCAAGACCAAACCCACTCCTCGGCGAAAATATAGGTTTTTCATCAGACACGCTCCTCATCTGATCCCGTGCTTTAGGCCTACCCCACTCGAAAAATCAGATCTTGATATGGATGTTTATATTGACAACCATCCTCTCACGCAAGCCATCCTGCTCCTCGTGCATAAAAAAAGACAGCTTTTGTCAATTGATGTGATCACAACCACCATCAAATATCATCATTGTCTCATAAATATAAAAAATAGTAGATAACTATCGATCTCTGCGGTATCTTCAGCATACCTTTCACTTACACACATCTTATTGACAACTTATCCCCAGTTTGCTCTCTTGCTTTCTTCTAAAAAACACACTATCTTGTGTTTTGATAAAGAAACACAACAATATCTTGTGATGATTGGAGAAGAAATGGCTGTCAAAATCATTGATCCTATAAACACCAATGACACCCCCACCACTCTGTTAAACGGAAAGAAAACAACAGGCCATCCCATGCAACCAGGTCAATTGCATGTGATCAAGCGTAACGGCAACTCCGTCGCCTACGATCCTGATCATATTACGGTCGCTATGAAAAAGGCATTTTTAGCTGTGGAAGGCGAAACCGCTATTCACTCCTCACGGATGCACGCGCTGATTGCAGAATTAACACAAAGTATCACGACTGCACTGTATAAATATTACCCAGCTGGTGGTGCTGTCCATATTGAAGCGATTCAAGATCACGTAGAACTCGAGCTCATGCGCGCTGAACTGCATAAAGTAGCTCGAGCTTATGTCCTATATCGAGAAGAACGACGCAAGCAACGAGAACGTCAGCAAACCCTAGAAACAGACGTCCGTAAAACGCAGTATTATATTACCCAAGCCGATGGCAGCCGATCCCCGCTCGATCTAGCCTGGCTCAATCACGTTGTAGGCCATGCCTGTACAGGACTAGCGGATGTTGCACCCGACGCCATTCTTAAGGGGCTCTACAGCAATTTATGCGAAAACAATACCTCGACTGATGTTTATAAAGCATTAATCATGAGCGTCCGTCCATTACTCGAAACGGAACCTAATTATACCTACGTTGCAGCACGTGTCTTATCACACCAATTATACGAAGAAGTTTTAACCGTCCTTCAGCTTCCGCATCATTTAATAGAGCATACGATTCACCACTATTATAAAGCAGCCTTTAAAGCTATTTTAGAGAAAGGCATCCAAGATGAGCTCCTACATCCTGATTTGGCACAATTTGATTGGGATATCTTAGCGGATGCTTTACGTCCAGAACGCGATCAATACTTCACGTACTTAGGCTTACAAACCCTTTATGATCGCTACTTTATTCGGCATACCAACGATGTTTGCATGGAGTTACCACAAACTTTTTTCATGCGCATTGCGATGGCGTTGGCTTGTCAAGAAAAAGAAAACCGACATCAATACGCCATGACCTTTTATAATATTATTTCTTCCCTAGATGCCATGCCCTCTACCCCCACATTATTTAATGCCGGAACCCTGCATCCACAATTATCCAGCTGCTTTGTTGTGATGGTACCTGACGACTTAGGCGGCATTTACTCGGCTTTTCGAGATACAGCCTTGATGTCTAAATTCGGAGGGGGCATCGCTCAAAGTTGGACCTCTGTACGTGCACTCGGTGCTCGCATCAAAGGAACGCGAGGGCAATCCTCGGGTGTCATCCCGTTAATCAATGTTACCGATGCTTCGAATATTGCTGTGAACCAAGGAGGCAAACGTAAAGGTGCAACCTGTGTATACCTAGAGGTCTTCCACCTGGATATCGAAGCATTTTTAGAGCTGCGTAAAAATACCGGTGACCATCGTCGTCGCACTCATGATATCAATACAGCCTGCTGGATACCGGATTTATTTATGCAGCGCGTATTGGAAAATCAAGACTGGACCCTCTTCTCTCCAGATGAGACCCCTGACTTACACCATTGTTATGGAGAAAATTTTAACCAACACTACCTCGCTTATGAAGCCATGGCTCGTAACAAAAAGATTCGATCAAAAACCGTTTCTGCGGTATCCCTATGGCGCAGAATGCTGAGCCTTTTATTTGAAACCGGACATCCTTGGATAACCTTTAAGGACCCTTGTAATCTCCGCTCACCACAACAACATACCGGTGTTGTTCACAGTTCTAATTTATGCACTGAAATTACACTTAACACCGCTGAAGATGAGATTGCCGTATGCAATTTAGGCAGTATTAATCTGGTGAATCATATTAAAGATGGCAAACTCGACACGGAGCACTTGAGAACTACCATTGATGCATTCGTGCGCTTCTTAGATAATGTCATCAGCAGCAATTATTATATTGTACCTCAATCTAAATATACCAATCTCAAGCATCGCCCGGTTGGCTTAGGCGTCATGGGTTTTCAAGATGCTTTGTATATCTTGGACTTACCTTATAATTCAGATGCAGCCGTTGAATTTGCTGATTATCTTCAAGAGCTGATCAGTTATTATGCTATCTTAGCTTCCATCGAACTCGCTAAAGAACGTGGCACCTATCCCAGCTACGAGGGTTCATTGTGGTCACAAGGCATCTTACCCATTGACTCGATTGAATTATTAGCAAAGCAACGCGGTGCAGCTTATCTCAAGCAAAATCGCACGCTAC
>JABABH010000122.1 GCA_014238325.1 Coxiellaceae bacterium
ATTGTTGCTTGATCTACGTGAGCATTACAAGCAACAATACCACCAAAGGCTGACTCAGGATCGGTTCGATAAGCCTGCAAATAAGACTCTACTAACGTATCAGCCGATGCAACCCCAGAAGGAGTGCCATGTTTTACAATCACACAAGCTGGTCGCCCTGATGGTAAGGCGTACACACACTGATAAGCTGTATTCGCGTCTAGCCAATTATTAAAGGACATCTCCTGCCCTTGGATTTGTTCTGCTTGCGCCAAGCCAATAGTATTAGGATAAGCATAAAGTGCGGCTTGTTGATGAGGATTTTCCCCATAACGCAGATTTTTTAGCTTGGTTAGAGAAAACAAAGAAGACGGCAAACTGGCTGAATCATCATCGGACAGCTGACTCAAATATTCAGCAATATGACGATCATAATCCGACAAATAAGCAAAGGTCTTGGTCGCCAGGTATTGACGAGTCTTGAAACTCGTCTCTCCCGCATGTTGATATAATTCGTTGAGAACTAAAGGGTAGTCATCTGGATCTGAAACAACGGTAACATAACGAAAATTCTTGGCAGCCGCCCTTAACATCGAAGGCCCACCCACGTCGATATGCTCAATAGCTCTTTCCAAACAGCAATCAGGAGATGCCACTACAGCAGAAAAGGAGTATAGATTCACCACCAACAAACCAATGGGCTTGATGCCATGTGGCTCAACAACAGCATAATCAGTAGGGCGCTGCAACAGGCCCCCATGTATTTTAGGGTGCAGCGTCTTGACTCGCCCTCCCAGAATCTCAGGAAAACCCGTATAATCTGAGATGGCGGTGACCGGTAAATTCTGCTTTCTCAGTCGATCAGCAGAGCCGGTCGTCGCCAATATTTCAATATTCAGAGCTATTAAAGAGGACGCAAACTCAACGAGACCTCGAGTATCAGTAGTGCTAATCAATGCTCGCTGAATAGGCTGATCCAAATCACAACTCTTCGTTATCTATTTGATATATGGCAAGTTTTTTTCTAAGTGTCCCACGGCTAATGCCAAGTAACTTAGCTGCCCTACTTTGATTGTTTTTAGTATATGTCATGACGACTTCCAGCAATGGTCTTTCCATTTGTGTTAAAACCAAATGGTAAAGATTAACCGGTAACTCTCCTCCTAATTGAGACAGGTAGTCATTCACCGATTCTGCAACGACAGTAGACATCTGTTGATTATTCGTCAACTCTGCCACATCGCTAATATCATGTTGCTCTTGTGTTTCTTGCATAAATGTATCAGGTTCCATAACTGTGATTCCTTCCAACGTCGTACTCCTAGTTTTACGGACAAAAATAATGCATGGATAGTTTATCCATGATCGCCTAAAGTCAATTATTATAACACTCGGCCGCATCATCTCAAGAGGTATTGAATAAAATTTTCCTTAAAAAAGCATAAAATCATGTCTAACTTGCACCCATCACCACAACGCAGGGTGCATAATATCGATATTTTGTATGGTTAGCCCGCTTAAGCTACAATGACAACGTTAAGGTTATCACCCTATGGATTATACAAGCGAGCATCCAAAAATGAGTCATATACATATAAAAAACAATAGGTTAGAAGATTACCGGCCCACTGATTTTCTCATTGACGCCGTCCATTTACACTTTGACCTGCATGAAGAGCATACACAAGTAACCGCGATGCTCAACCTACGTCGAAGACCGGAAGCACAATCCCCAGCAGCACCTTTGGTATTGGATGGTGAATCGCTCACCCTCCAAGAGGTACGGCTGAATGGACAAGCCCTCAACCCATCTGACTATACTTGTGATGATCACTCCCTGACTATCCCAAATATCCCAGATCATTTCAAACTAGAGACTATCGTTACCATAGAGCCACAAAAGAATACAAAACTCATGGGCCTCTACAAGTCCAGGGATAACTTTTGTACACAGTGCGAAGCGCATGGATTTCGCCGCATCACGTATTTTCTCGATCGACCCGATGTGATGGCACAATACTCAACGACCATTACCGCAGATAGAAAACAGTACCCCATACTGTTATCCAACGGTAATTTGATCGAGACCAAGCTCTTGGACAACGATCGTCACTGGGTGCATTGGGAAGATCCCTCTAAAAAACCCTGTTATTTATTTGCTCTGGTCGCCGGTCATTTTGATCAACTACAAGATACATTCACCACACAATCAGGCAGATCCATCGCCTTGCATCTGTATCTTGAACCAGGATTCCAAGACCAAGGTGATTTTGCATTAGCGGCATTAAAAAAGGCCATGCGCTGGGACGAACAAACCTACGGTCGAGAATACGATTTAGATATCTATATGATCGTCGCTGTCAGCGATTTTAATATGGGGGCGATGGAAAACAAAGGGCTCAATATCTTTAATACCAAATATATACTTGCTCATCCAACCACAGCTACTGATAGCGACTACATCCATATTGAAGATGTCATTGGTCACGAGTACTTTCATAATTGGTCAGGTAATCGCATCACCTGCAAAAACTGGTTCCAAATTACCTTAAAGGAAGGATTAACCATATCACGTAATAACGAGTTTATTGCAGACATCACTTCCAAACATGTGATGCGCATTCAGC
Source organism: Coxiellaceae bacterium (assembly GCA_014238325.1). Classification (GTDB taxonomy): domain Bacteria; phylum Pseudomonadota; class Gammaproteobacteria; order Coxiellales; family Coxiellaceae; genus JABABH01. The sequence continues at coordinate 2,607 of JABABH010000122.1, forward strand.
AGACAAAGACTTTGCGCAATACTCAATTTTTAGAAGATGCTGGTCCACTGGCACACCCTATTCGCCCCCATGAATACATTGAAGTTGATAACTTGTATACCAGCACGGTTTACTTGAAAGGTGCCGAAGTGATTCGTATGCAACGAACCTTAATGACACCCGCTACTTTTCGAAAAGCAATGGACCTATATTTTTCAACCTATGACGGCCAAGCTGTCACCACAGAAGATTTTGTCTCGGCCATGGAAATCGCCTCTGGCCTCGATCTCACACAATTTAAGCGCTGGTATGATCAAGCTGGCACGCCCATATTGCATATTGATAGCCAATATGATCGCGAAAAGTCTATCCTGACCCTCAGGGTTAAGCAGTCCTGCCCACCGACTCCTGGACAGCCTAAGAAACTCCCTTTTCAACTCCCCTTGGCCGTGGGCTTTATCACTCCCAAAGGAGAAGAGCTAAGCCTACGCTTATCGACAGCCCCAAAAAGCATGGCTACTCATATTCTAACTATTTCAACTGAAACAGAAATATTTACTTTTGTCGACGTGCCCGAGCGCCCTATCCCCTCCTTACTACGCAATTTTTCAGCACCCGTAAAAATGGCATATGACTATAGTGACGAAGAACTACGCTGCCTACTCAAATATGACACCGATGCTTTTGCCAGATGGGAGGCGGGTCAAACCTTAATGAAGCGCCTTATCTTGACCTTGATCAAGCAAGCCAGCGACCATCAACCTCTGACGATAGACCCAACGTTGATTCAAATACTGCACGATTTACTCAAACATACACCTGAGGATCTCTGGTATACTTCCTTATTGTTCACCTGCCCGGCTGAGTCATATTTAATCCAATTTATGGATAATGGCGCTATAGACGCCTTATACACCGCCCTCGAATATTTTAAAACACATATCGGTCAATCACTCCAAAGCGAATTTGAGCAAGCCTACCGGCAATACTCGAGCCCTACTTATCAATACACTCCGACAGAGATAGGGAAAAGGGCCTTTAAAAATCGCTGCTTATTGTATTTAGCTGCAGCACAAGCCCATAGCTTGGCCCTGGAGCAACTCAAAAATAGTACTAATATGACCGATCAAATGGGTGCTCTTTTGGCTCTCATTAATTGTGATTGCCCAGAAAGACAAGAAGCTTTGGACCTCTTTTACCAGCAATGGCAGCAGCAACCCCTGATCGTCAACAAATGGCTTACCTTACAAGCGGCCTCCACCCTGCCAGATACCTTAGATACGGTTAAAAATCTATTACATCACTCTGCCTTTAATATCGACAATCCCAATAATGTCTATGCACTGCTCTGCACCTTTGGTGAGAATGTTATTCGCTTTCACGCAGCAAATGGCGAAGGTTATCGTTTTATCGCTGATCAAGTTCGAGCGATTGATCCTAAAAATTCACAAGTCGCAGCACGTGTCTTACAACCGCTTACGCGATGGCAAATGATGGATAAACCACGACAAGCCTTGATGCAAGGGGCCCTACAATCTATTCAAAAAGCCCCGAATTTATCTAAGGCTGTCAGTGAAATCATACAAAAAACCTTACCGAAAGTTGTAAGTTAAATCCACCAATATGCGACTGACGCTACCACTTTCCCCTGTTCATCGATGCATGAATGACTATCCGAATAAAATACGCATTATCGGGGGAAAGTGGCGACATCGCTATATTAGGGTTCCTAGTCTACCTGAACTGCGTCCCACGCCCAACCGTATTCGAGAAACGCTATTTAATTGGTTAGACCCCATGATCCCTGATGCACATTGCTTAGATTTATTTGCCGGCAGCGGCGCGCTGGGGTTTGAAGCCTTATCTCGAGGCGCGAATCATGTTACTTTTGTGGAAGTTTCTACTATCGCCTTGACTGCATTAAAAAGAAATTCAGACCAATTGAAGGCGGAAGGAGCAACTATTATTAACGCTGCATTC
>JABABH010000123.1 GCA_014238325.1 Coxiellaceae bacterium
CTCAATACAACGCATGCAGCTAAGCATACGATATGGGATACAATGCAAAAAGCTATTATCAAAGGGGCGCCCTGGGTTATGGGCGCAGCTGCCCCCGTTATCATCCAGTCATGGGGACAAATATTTATCAGAGAGTGGCTGTGTAAAACTATCTTGCAACAATCCGAAGAAGAAGCAGAATCCTCTAGCTATAACATCTCCAGGGTATTAACAGCATGCACCTCAGGCTATGCGATGTACGGATTAGCCAAGATGACTTATCAAACTGACGTGGATGATAGCCACCCGTTGAATGATTCAAGGTTGGAGGTATCGCCAACGTGTGCTACCGTCTGATAGATCCTCAATGATAATACCGCGCTCCTGTAGTTGATCGCGAATACGGTCGCTCTCTGCCCAATTTTTTTGGGCACGGGCGCGATCGCGCTGTGCTACAAATAAAGCTATTTCTTCCTCATCAAGCAAAACCATACGGCCTTTGAAATAAGCTTCAGGCTCTTCTTCTAACAAACCTAAACTATGGCCTAAAGACTTGAGCTCTGTCGCTACAGCTTGAGCGGCTTGAAGGTCTTGACTATCACGTAGACGATTCACGTCCCGCGCCATTTCAAATAAAATAGACAGGGCCAAGGCCGTGTTAAAATCGTCGTCCATAGCTGCATAAAAGCGTTCCGTGAATAGGGAAGCCGGCATATCAACTTCGTGGCCCGATAATCCACTTAAAGCACGATATAAACGCCCTAAACCTACCCCTGCTTGAGATAACCCTTCTTGGGAATAATTCAAAGGACTACGATAATGCGCGGATAATAGAAAATAACGTAATATCTCCGGCGTATGCAGGTTTTTCAAGGCCTCGTTAATACTCACAATATTGCCTATGGATTTTGACATCTTTTCATGATGCATTTCAACCAAACCCACGTGCATCCATAATTTTGCAAAAGATTGCTGCGATACCGATTCCGATTGCGCAATCTCATTTTCGTGATGAGGGAATTTTAAATCTAAACCACCACCATGAATATCAAAGGGCTGACCCAGAATATCTGTTGCCATGGCTGAACACTCAATATGCCAGCCTGGTCGGCCTAAGCCCCAAGGAGAAGGCCAACTAGCATGCTCTAGATCCGATAATTTCCACAATACAAAATCCAGCGGATCCCGCTTATTAGCATCAAGCTCCACCCGAGTACCGGCTTTTAATGCTTCTATATTACGTTGCGATAATTGTCCATAGGACTGATAACGACGCACATCAAAATAAACATGCCCATCAGGACTGATGTAGGCATACTGATGATCGAGCAAGGTCTGAATTAATTGTATCATCTGTGGTATATATTGGGTCGCCCTTGGCTCATGATCCGGAGGTAAAATTCGTAATCCTCGCTGATCCTCGTGCAAGGCATCGATAAAACGTGCAGCTAACACGGCGGGTGTTTCGTTATTTTCCTGGGCACGACGTATGATTTTATCGTCAATATCCGTAATATTACGAACATAGATAACCTGATACTCACGCATTTTAAAATAACGCACGACCATATCAAATACGATTAAAGAACGTGCATGCCCAATATGGCTGTGATCATATACCGTCATCCCACACACATATAACCGAATTTGCCCTGCAAGCAAGGGATGAAAAACCTCTTTCTTTTTCGTTAAGCTATTAAATATTTTCATCAGCTATATCACGCGCGAGGCTTAAACGTTTCAAAATAGTTTCTATCGACATCAGTCCAAGCAAAGGAGCAAGCGGTGGACCGTCTGTTTGAGCGGTGATCGCAAGCCTCAACGGTTGATGTAAGAGCTTACCTGTTAGTCCAAGTTGTTGCTTTAAGGTCATGATCATCGATGCCACCACATCAGGAGTTAACTGAGTCACACCCTTCAGTACCGAGATGGCTAGATCAAAATAACGCCCTCTCGCCATTTTAAGCTTGTGCCTCTGCTTCACCGTGAATGGAGGAATGTCAGCAAAACAAATATCCAACCAACGTTCCACATCCTTCGGCAGCAAAACATTGGGTTTCATGATGTCAACAAATAACATACGTTGTTCGGAGGGCACACGATTTTGCAAAGCAATACCGGCCCATAGCCAAAAAGTCTCGGCATTCAACCGTGAAACCGCACACTTTTGCCAATAATCCAATTGCTGTTGATCGAATTGGGCAGCTGATTTTGACAAACGAGCAGGATTAAACTGGTGCGCTAACACGTCTAGAGACAAGCATTCATGATGGCCATAATCATGACCCAGTCGCGCGAGATAATTATTGAGTGCTAAAGGTAAATATCCTAGCTCACGGCACTCCCTAATACTACGACTACCATGACGCTTTGATAATGGAACTTGATCCGGTCCAACAATTAATGAAATATGCGCATAAGTAGGAATAGATAACCCTAGCGATCGTAACAATAATATCTGTCGAGGCGTATTAGCAAGATGATCTTCTCCACGCAATACGTGAGTCACCTCCATAAGAGCATCGTCAATCGCGTTACAAAATAAGAAGGAAGCACTCCCATCCGCACGACGAATCACAAAATCACCAAAGTCACTCAAACAAAAAGTTTGCTCTCCACGTACAAGATCCATAAAGATAATCGATTCTTGTTCTGGTAATCGAAACCTTAAAATGGATGCTAAACCTTGCTCGTGCCTCCGATGCACCTCTTCCTCACTGAGGCCCCGACAGATGCCCGAATATCGAGGTGGTTTACCGGATAAGCGTTGCGCCTGTCGGGCTTGCTTTAACTCATTTTCGCTGCAAAAACAATGATATACGTAGCCAGCTTTTTCCAGGCGACGATAATAATCGTCATAAATTTCACGACGCTGCGATTGGTAATAGGTATACTCATCTCCACCTATGCCAGGTCCTTCCTGCCATCTATATTCCAGCCAGCGTAAATCTTCTTGAATGGCTCCATCGTATTCATGCTTTGAACGCATCAGATCAGTATCTTCAATGCGTAATAAAAATATACCCGCATGATGGCGCGCTAATAGAGCATTAAACAACGCGGATCGTGCATTGCCTAAATGCATCAAACCAGTCGGGCTCGGAGCAAAACGAGTTTTTATCATGAAAAGCACCTCTACTGCTTAAGACATCAAAAATACTGGGTATATTGAACGAATAAGGATATAGTAGCACTATATTATTAAGAACCCACCTTAAAGATACTGAGTATTTTATATGCGACGTACCTTATTTATTTCCGATTTGCATCTCTCTGAGGAACATACGCTATCCATGGCGCATTTTCTACATTTTATTAAGCATGACTCCCAAAATGTCGATGCCCTCTATATCCTCGGCGACTTTTTTGAAAGCTGGATTGGAGACGACACTATCGATACCACCTTCAACCAAACCGTCATTCAAGCTCTGCAAAGCTGGGCTACTAAACAAATTCCGATCTACTGGATGCATGGCAACCGAGATTTTCTCGTTGGACGTGCCTTTGAAAAGGCCAGTGGTTCGATACTCCTATCGGATCCCATCACCATTGAATTATATCAAAAACGCGTGTTATTAACGCATGGTGATGCCCTCTGCCAAGCCGATAGGATTTACCAAATCTATCGCTATATGGTGCATCGGGGCTGGCTACAACGGCTATGGTCGATGATCCCATTAGCAACACGACAAAAATTAGCCAAAAAAATGCGTCAAACAAGTCAACAACGTAACCAAAATTTACCTGACACCCACTTGAGCATTCACTCAGAAAACTGTACCCAACTCATGAATAAACATCGCGCAACTCTCATGATTCATGGACATACCCATCAACCTGGCGTCCATCGCCTAGATACAGAAAGCAGCTCCTATGAACGCATCGTATTGGGGGCTTGGTATCGGAGCGGCTCAGTGCTCAGTTATTTTGAAAATGGGCACTATCGCCTCGATCATTTTACCCTCAAACCTCAGTCAACTTAGGCCATGATTGTACTGTCACCATCCTCTTTTTCATCTCTTGGACCGCATTCGATAATCCAGTAAAAACAGCACGCGCTACAATACTATGTCCAATATTTAATTCATGAATTCTAGCAATACGAGCGATATTCTCCACATTATCGATCGTCAGGCCATGACCTGCATTCACCGTTAAGCCCAATTGATCAGCGTATTTAGCCGCCGCGATTAATGCTTTTAAACACGATGTTTGCTCTTTTGCTGAACTCGCCACTGCATAACGCCCTGTATGTAACTCAATAATAGGCGCACCACTATCATAAGCTGCACTCACCACTTTCGCATGCGGTTCAACAAAGAGAGAGAGTTGAATACCTGCTTCACCCAAAGTTAGAACCGCTTGCCTAATAAAATCGAGATAAGCGCATACATCCAGCCCTCCCTCTGTGGTTCGCTCTTCACGCTTTTCCGGTACTAGGCACACCGATTGTGGCGCCAAATTTAAGGCAATCTGCAGCATGCTGGGAGTAGGGGCAATTTCTAAATTCATGGGTACTTTGATATCACGCTTGAGTGCCACCAGATCAGCTTCTTGAATATGGCGCCGATCCTCTCTCAAATGTACCGTAATCGTATCAGCCCCCGCCTCTGCCGCAACCTGAGCCGCTTGAACCACATCAGGGTAAGTACTCCCCCTGGCTTCCCTGATCGCTGCAACGTGATCTATATTCACACCTAATAACATCGTGGCTTACCTCTATGCAAATTGTTGAAAAAATAAAGCATCCAGAGCACGCCATGAGGCATGGTCAATGCATGAAGAAATAAGGCCAGCATACTGTGTTGAGAAAGTAGAGGTCAAGTACAGGGAACGGCACGATAGCAAGCAGCCCATACCCTCTCATGGACTAGGGCTCCAGTGCTTATACATGCTGGGATTCTAATAATAATTTTGCTCTAGACAAGACTTCATCAGGCGTAATGTCGCTCATACATTGCCTATGCTTCAAGGGACACTCGCGCTGAAAACAAGGACGGCAATTGATCGCTGAGTATAAACTCACAGCTTGCTTTGCAAGAGGAGGGGTATATGTTGTGGAGCTCGATCCATAGATCGCAATCAAAGGACGATCGAGGGCTGCAGCCATATGCATTAACCCTGAATCATTGCTGATGACTAAATCTGCTAACGACATGAAATCAATGGCTTCATCCAAGGTCGTTTTTCCCGCTAAATTAAAAGCACGACCTTGAGTCAATCCCGTGATGCGAGAAGCCATGCCTCGATCTTCTGCAGAACCCATTAACCATACTTGCCATCCTATTTTAAGATAAGCATTCGCGACTGAAGCAAAATGTTCTGGCCACCATTGCTTAGCTCCTCCAAAGCGCGCACCCGGACATAGCACTAACAAGGGCGATCCCTGCATGATCGTCAAGCCATGCTCTGATAAAACAGTGGAGAGATTGTTTGTATTGGGAAGCAGGATAGGCCAATCAATGGGGGAAGATAAGTCTTCGTTTTTAGCTAAACCTAGAGCGACGAATTTGTCAGCCAGACGAGCGTGGTTTTTTAAATTTGGGCGAATATCGTTGATGATCCCATAGCGTTGCTCGCCCAACCAACCCGTACGACGAGTAATATGAGCCCAGTACGGGATCAGGGCCGATTTATAAGAATTGGATAAAATAATTGCTTGACTATAACCCTCCGTACGAAGACGACGCCCCATACGATATCGAGCCTTCAAGTCGAGCTTTCCATGAGTCACAGGAGCAGGAATCACACGCCTTACTTCAGGCATACGAGAAAATATTGGAACAAAGGCAGGCATCGATAAAACATCAATACAGCGCCTAAGGCGTTCTTTTTTTAGGTGTTGTAATAGAGAATGCGTTAAAATTACATCACCCAACCATCCTGGTGATACGATCAAGAGGCGTTCAATACGAGCTTCCCGCCGGTCAGCTGCTGTCGACTGATACATGAAACATGCCCTACTTTATCTCACGCAAATCATGGCTATCATCGATCCCTCATAGGGAAGCATGCAGGATAATGCTACCCTAGACTAGGTTTCGTGCATCAATCTGACTGTTTTAAAACATATTGCGCATTGCAATAAGGACACGTGACAGCACCTACTTTTTCTATGGAGAGATAGACACGAGGATGCGCATCCCATAAGCGATACCGATTCATCGGGCAACACAAAGGTAAGTCCGCCGCGCTAACTTCGTAATATTGTTGGGTACAAGCTTTATCCATATCTGCGAAAAATTCTAACATAACTCCCATGCTAAAGGAAATCATCCTATGAACAAGGCGGTATCTACCCCCTGAAAGATGCATGCATAGAGCTCAAAATTTTCGATGATTTGAAATCATATAGCTAATATTTTGGTGTAATTGACGCCCAATCTGTGATGCGCAAAAAACACCACGTAAACGAGCACAACCCGCATCCTTGGGTTCAACCACTATCGCGTAATGCCGATGATATGCCTTTAAGGTTTCTATAATATGACCCACTTTTGCGTGCTCCAAAGTGGGTATACTGATCATAGGGATTTGCTTAAGTGATAACATCAAGCCATTCACCAATAATTGGTCTCGCTTAATACGTCTTTGTTGCACCATCTTTACCGGCTGCTCACCTAAGATATCTTCTGAACCAATAATACCGATGATCTGTTGCGCTTGGTCATGAACCAATAAAAATGGAAGCTCATGGACTTGCATTTCATGCCATGCCAAATCGACTGAATCAGATCCTGCAATCAGCCTCGGCGGTACCTGCTGATAATCCAGCATCACGCGCATCGCCGAATCATCCAGATGTACAAAGTCTGCTAATGTTGGCCTATCCATCGAAACCACTGAGGCAAAGGGCTCGATCTGCAGTCGATGATATTTTAACATCAAGCTATACTCATCGGCTCAAAAATTTTAAAATACCACACTTAGATTGTCTTAAACACGCATCCAATGACCATTTTCTTCCCCCCGTTAATACAAAGGTGAGACAAATAAATGCCCAAATAAGTGGATATTCCCATCCTCCATATACGGTTTGCGTACTCCCGTTGATCATAATGCCACTAGCATGATCCGCCCACGTGAATCCAGCCAGCTCATGACGACCAGAAAACAAAGAAATTATCAAATACAATGCAGTACCCACAGCTGCAAACCGAGTGAATAGCCCAAAGGTAAATCCGACAAAAGCCGCGAACTCACAAAGACCCGCAATCAAGACCATGGTAGGCGAAAACCCAACGCTTACAAAATAATGCACAACATTATGATAAGCCGCAGCGCCAAGCAAACCAAATTTTTCAGCAAAATGATGAATAAAATCCAATCCGATATAAATACGTATTAAGACTAATTGCCAATCAAGACAGTTATTATAAGATTTTTTCATGATGTTATTCATAGTTCGCTCCTTACTCTTGTATTCCACTCTGCAACTACAGCTCTATATCATGACTGGTAATACCATTTTCATGAAAAATAGTACGTAATTGCGATAAAGCGTCAATTTGAATTTGTCGCACTCTTTCTCGGGTTAATCCGACAGCTTTACCCACCGTCTCCAAAGTACCTTTTTCATGGTTTTGCAAACCAAATCGACGTACCACTACCTCACGCTGCCGATCCGGTAGTTGATTGAGCCAAACTTCTATATGTGCGCTAAAATCAACCGATTGCACTAATAATGCTGGATCAATATTATTTTCATCCGCCAATAGATCGACTAAGGACTTGGCCTCGTCATCGGCGATACCCATATCAATCGATTTCGATCCCGGTGCAAATCCCATAATATAGCGCACAGTTTCTACAGGCTTTTGCACCGTTTCAGCAATTTCCTCTACGGTTGCTTCATGATCAGAATTTTGGGTAATCTGTTTGCCAGCACGTAAATAAATATTTAATTCTTTAATCACATGAATAGGTAAACGCACGGTTCGATTTTGAGTCATAATAGCACGTTCAATGGTTTGACGAATCCACCAAGTAGCGTACGTAGAAAAACGACACCCCCTCTCAGGATCAAACTTGCCAACTGCCGTCATCAAACCTAGATTACCTTCCTCTATTAAATCAAGCAGTGGTAATCCACGCCCGAGGTAATGCCTAGCAATTTTCACGACTAATCGAAGATTACACTCAATCATATGATTACGTGCCGGCCTATCGCCTTGCTGTATAAGGCGTGCCAGATCTTTTTCTTCTTGAGCTGATAAGAGCGGTTTTTTTCATAATTCACTTAAATATAATTGTGAAGGA
>JABABH010000124.1 GCA_014238325.1 Coxiellaceae bacterium
CAGCTACGGTGAAGCAACCCTTAGATAAACCTCATCAACCTAACCAAGTCTGGTCTATGGATTTCATGACGGACTGCTTGCAAACGGGTAGACGGTTCGGAACTTTCAATGTCTTAGACGATTTTAATCGTGAAGGACTCAGTATTGAAATAGATGTCTCCTTGCCTGCTGCTCGTGTCATACGTGTACTCGATCGGGTGGTTGAGCAACGAGGTTATCCTCATGCTCTGCGATGCGATAACGGACCAGAACTACGATCTAAGCTATTGCAGGATTGGGCTCAACAGCATCAAATCAAGCTCTTATATATTGAACCTGGGAAACCCACTCAAAACGCTTTGATTGAACGGTTTAACGGTACGTATCGTCGTGAGATATTGAATGCTTACCTTTTCCGACATCTGGATGAAGTCAGAAGCATCACGCATCAGTGGTTACAAGAATATAACCAGGTGCGACCTCATGCCGGTATTGGCAACGTACCACCAGCACACTATCAGCATCACGGAGAAATTCTATCTGTTACTGGTAACATTTTGGGGGGGTAGACAGAGTCCTTTCACCAAGCTTCAAGCTAATCTAAGAGCCATGTCCCTATTCGAAAAAGAGTATAACCAATATGCTTTGAATTAACTACAAGAGAATCGCTCATATACCTGTAAGAGATCTCTTGTAAATGTAGGTAGAATTTCTTAAGAAAGTTATCTGTCATGTGCACTCATGTAGCTTAAACCTATGGTACCAGATGAACAGGATAAAAACCTATTCTTAGGATAGGAGGAGGGTGGCTATGATGGGGTCCACTATAGATAACGATGATCTGATTAACCGGAAAGTGGGTGTTGAGTGTTCTGGGATTGCTCTTTAATAAAATCCTCCATGGGTCCTGGGCGAAGAGGGTTTATTAAGAAGTAAAATTTAAATAGTATTGAAAAATGACCTTAAAGCTTAATGATAAAATGTCAATTTCTATAAAAAAATGATGAGCACCTGCTTGTAAGCAATCTGTCCCCACTGAGTCACCGGCTGCGGATACCATCACAATAGGTTGGTGGAAGTGGTCTAAAGGTACATCCTCTCGAATCCGGCGACACAGTTCTCTGCCATCGATATCAGGTAACCCGACATCTAATAATATTAAACGATTTTCCTGTGGTCGCTAAATCAAAGTTTATAACATAGGCGTTGAAATTGCTGTGAATGGTATAGGGCCTATAGCCTTTTTCAGAGCAGCCACAAATAGACTTTTTGCTATTTGTGGCTTATCTGGTTATACTGACATTTTCTATCAAACAAATTTTTATGGGGCAACCATGATAAATGCTCAGTTCATTGGTCGAAAGAAAGAACTAGGCTTGCTCAAAGAGTTGTGGAGCAAGCCATCTGCTAGCCTGGTTGTTATCTATGGTCGACGAAGGATTGGGAAAAGTCGCCTCGCTCAGGAGTTCGGCAAAGACAGCCACTTTTATGCTTTTGAAGGTTTATATCCTGAAAAAGGCACGACCAACGAAGATCAGCTTCATGCGTTCCATCAGAGATTCTCAACTTATTTTAACGACACCAAGAAAATATCAATGTCGGACTGGTTAGAAGCCTTCCATGAGTTAGCGGTCAAAACCCAAAAAGGCAAGATAGTTATTTTATTGGATGAAATTTCCTGGATGGGTCAAGACGATCCTAATTTTTTAGGCAAGCTTAAAAATGCTTGGGATATGGATTTTAAACAAAACCCCAATCTTGTATTAATTTTATGTGGATCAGTCTCTAGTTGGATTGAAAGAAAGTTACTAAATCATGAAGGCTTTTATGGTAGAATTTCGATAAAATTGCGCTTACAAGAACAACCCTTAGCTGATTGTAACCAGTATTGGGCTAACGATCATGATCGTATTTCTGCTTACGAGAAATTCAAAATATTGTCAGTGACAGGCGGTATTCCAAAATACCTTGAAGAAATTCATACTAACCTACCAGCAGAAGAAAACATCAAAAAACTTTGTTTTGTGCCGACCGGTCTTCTTTTTAATGATTATAATTACATTTTTTCTTCGATGTTGGAACGTGATAGCAAGGTGTACCAAAAGGTCGTTCAGATTCTCTGTCAACACCATCTACTGCGCAATGAGATGTTGCAAAAGCTAGATAAAAAAAGTGGAGGCCTGCTAACTAGCTATATAGATGAATTAGAAATTTCAGGCTTTATTGCCAGAGACTTTACCTGGAATTTGCGCACGGGCGATTTTTCAAAAATAAGCCAATATAGAATCTCTGATAATTATATTCGTTTCTACAGCAAATACATCTTGCCGGCTATTCCTAAAATCAGGAACGGACAGTTTGGTTTTAGTTCGATGAGTTCATTACCTGGATGGTCTAGCATAATGGGGCTTCAAGTTGAAAATCTAATTCTCAATAATCGTGAAGCCGTGTTATCATTAATGGGCGTCTACTCTGATGAGGTTATTTGTGATGGCCCATTTTTCCAAAGAAAAACGACTAAGGTCCAAGGTTGCCAAATTGATTATCTGGTTCAAATAAAGCTTGGGGTTCTATATCTATGCGAAATTAAATTTACTAGAACGATAATCAGTACCAAAATAATTGAGGATGTAAAAAAAAAGATCAGGCGTATTGCAACGCCTAAGCATCTCTCCATTGTTCCAGTTTTGCTGCATATCGGCGATGTTCAAGATGAGGTTCTGGATAGCCAATTTTTTGGAAAGGTGTTTGACATGAGTCACTTATTAGAAAGATAGCTCATCGCTCCTGCACAACCTCTTTGCCTAAGTTGCGTCACGATGAGAAGATGCATGGTTAAGTTAGAGAAAGGCAGCGACTTTAGTTCAGCTCATGACGGTGAGCTGACGGTTACCTGGTATGCATTAAATAATAAAGCAAGCAAGTCATGAGATGCTGTAATGCCTTATGAGATATTTCATACGAATTAATTTTTGACATGGATCCATATCAATGAATCAGCTAGATAGAATTGGTTTCCTAATATCTAAGGTAATTTTTATATTACTATTAGGACTTAGCATGTCTGCAACAGCAAGCACGGATGGGTCGTTATCCATTGATAATATCTTGAGAAAACAAGGCTATAAGTCGGTCTCGATGACTATAAAAAATGGGTTCTTGTATATTAAATCATCCATTAATAAGCATCCAGCCACAGCGATACTGGATACAGGTTCCTCTGGTATAGGTATAACAAAAAGCGCAACGAAACAACTAAAGCTTACTATATCGAACACTTCAAAAGAGGTTGGTGTAGATATGCATGGAAAAACATCCTTCGAGATGAGCGCCATATTACCACACGCTACGATTGGCCCTATAACACTCAAACATATCAAGGCAAGTATTTTTCAGCATGTACTACCTGGCAGCATGCCGACTCTAGTGGTGGGTCGTGATTTTTTACAAGAATATTATGCGATTATTGACCTATATAATAAGCGTCTTTATTTAGGTCATAAAAAATTATCTCAACATGAGATGAATAACATTCAAAGTGTATTATTAAGCAAACAGTTAATATCAGTGCCTTTAATGTCTCTTGCTTCTGGTAGTATGGTGATACCATTACAAATTAATCACTCACAGCCCGTCAATTTCTTATTTGATACAGGCACCGGCATAACACTGATATCACGAAAATATGCCACATTACTCAATTTAAAGCACGGTAAACACACAAAGGACATAACACTCGAGACCTTGGTTATGAATCCTTTAAATATGAGTTTTCAATCTAAAATTGCACTCAGAGGTATTTCTGTCCAACCTGTCAATCTTGCCATGCTGAGAAAGTATCTCTATGTGCAGGGAATTTTTGGTTTATCTGATATGATAAAAGCTCGTGCTATCATTTTTGTACGAGAAGGAATCCTATTTCTCCGATCAGATGAGGTGTTGCCTTGATGTGTGGATCCGAGGGATGGTGCCTTGTGCTCATCTATTGGTGATAATATTAACTATCACCTTATCTGTGAGGGTGCCCACAAGGAGCCTGCATGGTCGAAAACCTCACAAACGTCGGAAGGATCCATCGGTACGCTCTGCTTCAGC
>JABABH010000125.1 GCA_014238325.1 Coxiellaceae bacterium
AATATATTTTTTTATGATGTTGAAGATCATTATCGAGATGACCGAGCATATTTGAAACCGTTTCGCAAAGATTACACAAGGTGGGTGCATTGAAATAAAAAGCATCACTGGAGCTACCGTATAAGTGTTTGGATATTCGGGAGAATTTAGCTGTTCCACGGTGTTGAAGAAAATGAACCACCTCGCGATACTCCTGACAGCGCTCTCGCATTAATGTGCTAATAGCGCTATATTTTCCAAGATTTTTATTAATATCATTTTCGATCTCATAAAGCTCTTGTATTTTTTCATGGGGATCGAATTTTAGCGGATGGCGTGCATAATAATCTACGTTGATAGGAGGGAGTTTTTTACATTTATTTTTGAAAAAATCGTGTTGGATGCTATGATCCCACTTGATCGCATCGAGCACGCGAATAGGGTGCTGTGCTTTGACAATCCGCTGAGAGAGTCCGTAGATGAGTGATTTGGTGCTTTTCCCTTTCATATCTTATGCGGCTATATTATTTTAATGGGCACATTATGTTTAGAAATATGCTTGATCTCACAGCTGACATCGCTCTCGAGCGCTCTACTTATTAAGCATAGGATATTTTTAGAGGATGGTATCCCTAGGGATGCTTGCCTTATTCATTTAAATGATACTGTCCCTTGATAGGAGCTGCAGCCACATGTTGTTCATATTTAAAACAAGAAAGCCATGCTTGGGGGTGAAGTATGTCTAGTATTGCGCCTGGGTGGATGTGGTTAGCCTTTATAGGCTTAACGATTTTCTTATTAACCTTTGATCTGTTCGTTCTGGGCAGCCGTCAAGTTTGTCATATTTCACTCAAGAAGGCTCTACTGCGATCATTGATGTGGATCGTATTAGCAGCCTGTTTTTTGTTATTGCTACGTTGGTACCTCATCATAACGCATGGAAGGCTGATAGCTCATGCTCGATCCTTGGAATGGGTCACAGGATATGTGATTGAAAAATCGTTATCCGTTGACAATTTATTTGTATTTTTTATAATTTTGAGTGATTTTGGTATTCCAGATGAATATCATCGTCGCGTTTTATCCTACGGGTTATGGGGCGCGGTCGTCATGCGCTTAGGTTTTATATTATTAGGGAGTTGGGCCATTACGCAACTGTATTGGTTGCTTTATGTTTTTGGTGCAGGCCTTGTCGTTTTAGGAGGGCGTATGCTATGGACTGCTCGCCAAAGGTCTAATAGTAGCTATATGCAACGTCTATTACGACGTATTGGTCCGCATTGCCGTGTTCTGAATGACCATCACACGACTCATTTTGTAATACGACACGGTGGATTATGGTATATAACCCCCCTATTGCTTGCCTTGATTGGCATTGAAATCAGCGACCTTATTTTTGCGATAGATAGTATCCCGGCAATTTTCTCGATCACTTACGACCCTTTTATTATTTTCACCACGAATGTTTTTGCGATACTGGGGTTGCGAGACTTGTATTTCGTATTGTTAAGATTGCGGCGCCAATTTCATTTTTTGCGTTATGGGATTGCAGTCATATTGATGGTGGTCGGTAGTGTGATGTTGATGGAGTATTGGTATAAAACACCGACGTGGTTGGTATTAAGTATCATTATATCCACTATTATATTATCCATCATTGTCAGTCTTAGGAGGGGTCATAAAGCAGCCTAATAGTAGAGTTTTACTGCCTACCATGCTCAAATTTTCGCCTATTTATGAGGCTATATGCATAGCTTGTTTACATCGTCAGTTGAAAAACAATAGAAGCCTGTTTATACTTAGTATCTGGTGAAACAGTATAAAAAGAGTTTCATGATGCATAAGCCCTGCTTTCTTATGTTTATTTTTTTAATCTTAAGTGCGTTTGTCACGCGTGGGCTGCCTTGTACTCATATCATCATAAAAGCTCAAAGTGGTGCTATCGTTGTCGGTAGAACGATGGAATTCGGGCCGGAGCTTCAATCCAACCTTATAACGAAGCCAAGAGCTCATGTATTCAGCAATATCAACCTGAATGGCAAAACAGGAAAAAATTGGAAAAATAAATATGGTTATTTATTTTTAAATGGCTTTGGGGTCAACCATGCTATTGATGGAATGAATGAGAAGGGTCTTTCATTCGCTTATTTATATTTGCCTGGGTTTACTCAATACCAGATGGTACCCGCTGGTCACGAGAGTCAGTCTTTAGATTATTTTTCTTTGGGTGATTGGGTGCTCGGAAATTTTTCTAATATCGATGATTTGAAAATTGCGCTTAAAACTATTTATGTTTATGCGAGACCTATGAATATAGGTCCTTATAAAAACATCATATTTCCTTTGCATGCGATGATAACTGACTCATCAGGGAAAAGTATTACCGTTGAGTTTGTAAAAGGAAACATGTATATCTACGATAATAGCACGGGTATTTTGACAAATTCCCCTACCTATCGCTGGCAGATCGTCAATCTTGATAACTATATTAACTTAACGCCTTACTCGCCTCACGCTATAAGAGTGGGTAGTATGTTGCATACTGGAACTGGCCAAGGGTCTGGGGCAGTAGGTTTACCGGGTGATTTCTCACCGCCTTCCAGATTTGTGAAAATGAATTTTCTTGTAACAAGCGCTGATCCTGTCAAAAATGCCGACGAGGCCTTGAATCTTGCCCAACATATTATGAATAATGTCGACGTTCCTCGTGGTGTTGTACGCGATGAAAAAAGTGCTCATACTTTGTCTGATACAACACAGTGGATACTATTTAAAGATCTAAAAAATAAAATTATATTTTTCAAGTCTTATAAAAACACTACCTTGCAGGCTATCGACTTAAAGCAGTTGGATTTCTCAGAAGGGGCAAGGCAGCTGAGCATGCCTGTAATGAGTCGACAGATTATCATGAATGTGACAGATAGCTATAAAAAGTAACGATATCATGCGACGATCAATTCTATTCATGAGATAGTATTTGATGATGAGTTAAGGGCTGAAGCTCTCATTCTGGATCGTTTCGATCCATTCATAGAGTAGCGCAAATGCCGATTTTGGCGATAGTTCGTCGGGACTGAGTTGTTGTAATTGTTTTTGAATATCCTGCATAATAGTTGATGCTTGCGGAATAACAGGCCCTATTGTGGGTGGCGGTGCTTGGAGTGGATGGATTGATTGCTGCGTCAGTATTGTCAATTTTTCATGTGCTAATGCGATCACAGGACGTGGGATGCCAGCCAGTGCTGCCACTTGTAGCCCATAGCTGCGATTGGCTGGGCCTGGTTTTAGTTCATGTAAGAATACAATGTTTTCTTTATGCTCAATCGCATCAAGATGAGCGTTGTCTACATCTGTCAGCGTATCCACCAAGCTCGTTAATTCAAAATAATGAGTGGCAAATAGGGTAAGAGATTTTAAATATTCTCCTAAATAAGTAGCTGTGGCATGGGCTAGTGCTAGGCCATCAAAAGTACTGGTGCCACGTCCAATTTCATCGATAAGTACCAGGCTATTTGGGGTGGCATGATGCAAAATATTGGCTGTTTCGGTCATTTCTACCATAAAGGTAGAGCGCCCACTGGCAATATCATCAGTGGCTCCAATACGCGTAAAGATGCAATCAATGGGCCCTAATATGGCTTCACGAGCTGGAACAAAGCTACCAATATAGGCCATGAGGGCAATCAGTGCGGTTTGGCGCATGTAGGTAGATTTACCTCCCATATTAGGGCCTGTAATAATTAATAATCGTCGTTTTTCGTGCAAATCAGTATCATTCGAAATAAAGGGAGTAGAAAGTACATGTTCCACAACCGGATGGCGTCCCCCCTTAATGGATACCATAGGGGTCGTCACGAACGTCGGGGCAGTATAATTTAAAGTTTGAGCTCGCTCAGCAAGGTTATTGAGCACATCCAGCTCTGCTAATGCAGCAGCAGATGCCTGCAAGGGGATGAGTATTTCCAAGATACCATCGAGCAGTTGTTCGTAGAGGTGTTTTTCTTGTGCCAACGCTTGAGCCTTTGCACTTAATATTTGATCTTCAAAATTTTTGAGCTCAGGTATGGTGTAGCGTTCAACATTTTTTAGGGTTTGGCGACGTATATACTCTATCGGGATAGATTGCTTATGGACGCGTGAGATTTCGATATAATACCCATGAACGCGATTATATTCTATCTTTAACGTATTGATTTTAGTACGTTCTCGTTCTCGTTCGGCGAGCTTTAAGAGAAAGGCTTCACTATTTTTATGAATATTGCGTAACTGATCTAAAGCTTCATCATATCCCTCTGCAATAACACCACCGTCACGAAGCAGCATAGGAGGGTTCGGTGTAAGTGCAGCGGAAAGACGGTCAAATAAATCATCAAATTGCCCTAGCTTGTTTCTCAGCTTTGCTAATTCTGTTGAGTTAGGTTCAGTGAGTAGCGTTCGCAGTTTTTGATGGAGTGCATGTAAGATACCCAGAGTTTGACGCAATCCGATCAGGTCACGGGGACGTGCAGAACGAAGTGCTACGCGTCCTAGTATTCTTTCTGTGTCCCCAACAGATTGGAGTAATTTTTTGAACTCACTATAGACATGATGCGCTATCATTGTCGAGATGGCGTATTGCCTATTTAATACTTTTGATTGATTTTGTAGAGGCTGATTGATCCATTGTCGTAGTAGGCGCGTCCCCATAGGGGTCGTGGTGCGGTCTAATACGCTCAGCAGGGTATAGGCTTTACTGCCTGCCAAATTGGTGGTTAATTCTAGATTGCGACGGGTATGATCATCGATCCAGATAGCATGATGCTTTTTTTCGAGCTGTATACTATGAATGTGGGGGCGATCAATTTTTTGAGTATGCTGCACATATTTTAATAAGGCTCCGGCGGCACAAATGGCAAGCGGATGATAGGTAAGCCCAAACCCCGAGAGGTCTTTGACATGAAAGTGGGTGCATAAGTTTCGTTTGGCGCCGTCTAGATCAAAGTCCCAGGGCGGGCGCTCTTGAATCGCTGGCGTTTTTTTAGTGAGCTGTGCTATCAGAGGATTATTGTCAGCAAGTAATAGTTCGCTCGGCGATAGGCGCGCGAGTTCAGCGAATAATGCCGTTTCTGTTTCACATTCTTTCACCCAAAATTGTCCACTACTCATATTCATCGTGGCTAGGCCAAATGCTTTGTGGTCTTTATGAATGGCCATTAACAAGTTGTCTTCTGTCGTATTTAAAAGCGCCTCATCCGTTACGGTGCCGGGTGTGATGATACGAGTAACCGCGCGCTTCATGGGGCCTTTTTGCTGTGCGTCACCGATTTGTTCACAAATCACAACAGACTGACCCAGGCGTATGAGCTGTGCTAAATATTTTTCCGCAGCATGGAAAGGGATGCCAGCCATGGGTATAGGTGCGCCAGCAGATTGGCCTCGTGCGGTTAGAGTAATATGAATTAATTGCGCCACTTTTTCGGCGTCTTCATAAAATAATTCATAGAAATCTCCCATGCGATAAAAGAGCAGTGCATCTAGATGTTCTTTTTTAATAGACCAGTATTGCTGCATCATGGGGGTATGACCTTGTTGGTTCATACCTTTAGGGTTGGGTGATTGTGGTATTTTTCGATCAGACATAGTGGTTATCAGATTGTCCATGTTCTAGTTATGATGGGTTGATCATCTATTGATCATCGACGATAATAGCATCCCTGCTGATCCTGTGTCGATATGGTACTGTTTTCCGATACTAGATAATACTCGCCTTTTGATACGCGTAGTATTAGCCTATACCTTGTCAATAGCATGGGAGAATGTGGTGCTGATTAATTTATATCCACTGAGTCATGAGCTGGGTTTGAAGTTATGCCACAAAGCTTTAAAATTAGCGGTGGCTGAATCGTGTACAGGCGGTGCTTTGTCCAGTCTGATGACGAATATTCCTGGTAGCTCTTCCTGGTTTGATACGGGTTTTGTGACCTATAGTCATGAGGCCAAGTCTCGATGTTTAGGGGTAGATCCCGAAACGATCAACCAATATGGTGTTGTCAGTGGTGCAGTAGCGCAGGCTATGGCTGAAGGGGCTTTGCTCTATAGTGCTGCAGATCTTGC
>JABABH010000126.1 GCA_014238325.1 Coxiellaceae bacterium
GCCTGTATGCCGTAACCAATGTACGGTGGCTTCTTCTAGATTATCAGCCTCGAGCTTAAAGTTGTCAGATCTGAGTCTTTCGCCTGCTTTATTAAAGCAATCTTGGACAATTTCACGAATATAGGTGGTACTCCTGATAGCACCTTTTCCCCGATGCTTGGGCAGCAGCGGAGTATTATCGGCTGGGGAAGGTAGGGGGGAGATATTCAGGTGTTGGCGCCAGCGCTTTAGGGCCGATAACATCGCATGGCTGACCGTAATTTGTCGCTCTTTATTACCTTTACCAATCGTGACAAACCACCAATGACCATCATAGTCTTGCCAAAAATCATTCATCGTTGGTGTCCAGCGCGTATGAGCAGCTAACTCAGAGATACGTAAATACATCGCAAATAAGGCGCTCATAATAAATAAAGTGCGTTCATGGTGATCAGCTTGGCGTTCTGCCATTTTTTCAGCAGTTTCGATAACATATTGCCATTGTTTTTTGGTTAAACGACGAATTTTTTGTTTGACTTGTTGTTGTCGTAAAAACTTACTTTTTTGTCGAATCGTTGCTATGGGGTTAATATCCGTCACGTCTTCTTGAATTAAATAATTATAAAAACTACTTAAGATAGAAAATATATCGCGTAAGGCACTTTGTGATAAGGTATAATTTTCAATCTGCGCCCGTTCTCCTTTTTGATAGGCAGATTTTGCTATGGTCACCACAAAGGGCTTCCATTCAGGATTCGGTATTCTAGTATTGGATTGATCCATAAAACGCGTCGCTTTTTTAATGCCTATCCATTGTTTGGGGGGCGCTTGGCAAAAACCTAAATAGTCTTCAATATCTTGTCGCTTCAGTGCCATAATAGATTTTTCTGCTTTCAACCAACTCCATTGTAATAAGCGTTCGACTTCGCGACGATAAGCATTGAAGGTGGCTTGGCTGCCATCATAAGAGCGCAAAAAGTTTAAGGCATATTGAAAATCTAAAGCATACTTTTGATCAAGATAGTCGGGTTGAATGGGCACCCTTTGAATATATGCTAGCGAATCAAATAAAGGCTGTGGCAGGAGAGTCATAATGGATCCTTATGGAAGGGCGTTGATATAGCGTCCAGACAACAGCAAACGGCTAAAAACCGTGATAAATTCAATTATCACGGTTTAAAGGAGGCTGATGGTAGGGCACACCTTGCTCAATAGAAACGCATATTTCTTCCAAGTCTGACACCGTATCACCTCGGCGTTGTATGGGCGCAAAAGCATGCCCATAGATTAATTCGATCGTAGCTGGCAACGTATGATGTTGAGCATGACGTAATTTTTCATATTGATTGAGCATACTCTGCCAACGATATTTACCCATTAAAGCAGATGAACGGTGTATTAAAGCATTACATGAGCCGGTGCCTTTTAAATCTTGTAATAAACAAGCAACATGAGCATATTGAACGGTTAAGGGCTCCCTATCCATGACGGGAGCATCGAAGGAGAGTTGCTGCAATAGATCGCCCCAATCATGCATATCAAAAAAAGGATGAATATGCGAGTGACCATCAGGAAAACACGCTCTCAATTCCTGTAAGGTATCGGGTCCCACAGTGGTAAATAGCAAGATCCCACCTGGTTTGAGTAAGCGATAACACTCCTGCAGGGTATGCTTGATATCAGTAGACCAATGTAGAGATAAATTTGAAAAGATCAGATCAAACGTATGATGAACCAGCGGGATAGCTGTATAATCCCCCGCTACCATGATCATTGAATGTGTATTATTTTCTTTCTCAAATCGTCTTAAGGCCATAGATAACAAAGTAGGTGAACATTCTACCCCATAGATTTGAGCATCTGGATAACGTTGCTTTAAATGTTGCATCGTATATCCAGTCCGTGCACCTAGATCAAGAATACGGCAAGGACGCATGGCTATCATATCCAATCGCTCTAAAAGAGAATCACCAATGCTCCGCTCTAACACAGCAGACTGATCATATATCGAAGCCACGCGGTCTAAAGCACACTTAAAGACATTCGGATCAATAAGCTCAACAGTCATCGGTTCCCCCCATTCTATTGCACTCCATAATAGCATTAAATTTTCATAGGTATCTATAGAGCACCTTGGCTACGTATAACTCTATCTTGAATATATAGAGAGCCAAAAGGCCATCGTATTTCCCGGTATCTACAATTCACGCATCCTCCGTTAATATCGTCCCTATGAAATCAATTTTATCTTGCTTATATCCATCCAGGTGTGTGCTCTGCCATGAGTATATTGCAGCATCGATGGTGATTTGCTCGTATTGTGAAGCACAATTACCCTGGGAGCCAGTATTCAATCCTGACGCCCTCGTGTTGTTTCGCTATAAGAAGCCGGTTAATCGATGGATTATAGAATTAAAATTCTACGAAAAAATTCTGTATGCTAAAGTGTTCGCACATTTTTTTATTACTCATCTTGAAAAATATCGCCGTCATGATTTGCCATTATGCTTAGTGCCTATTCCATTACATCATCGTCGACTCAGCCGTCGAGGCTTTAATCAAGCTCTAGAAATTGCCAGGCCGATTGCACACCATTTTCATATGCATCTGGATGCCTTATCCTGCATTCGCACCCAACCCACGCTACCTCAAACCCTGCTTTCGAAGGAAAGACGACAAAATAATGTTAAGCATGCCTTTAGTTTAAAGCGGCCTATAACCTTTAAAAAGATTGCGATCCTGGATGATGTGATCACAACGGGTAGCACCATCAAGGAAGTGCAAGCACTATTCACTCAACAGGGTATAGCTGTCGAAATTTGGTGTTGTGCACGTTCGTCTTTATCGGCCACTGGGTAAGGATATATACCCATCTCACTTCAAGATGCGCAGCATGCACTTGAAGTGACTTATCGCGATGGGGATTCTTAAGGGGACAACCGCGATTTTTCTTTGAAGTGGCTGAGCGAACATTTATTTTTCGCCAGCCATCAAAACCAAGGTATACCGCTCGCAGTAGCCCACTTCGCATCTTCTCGCGAGCGGTATATTAAGCCGTATGCTTTAAAGAAGATAGCAATGCTCTACATAAGGCCTCTGTGCCTATGCTATCCATAGCCGAAATTTTATAATAAGGGCCTGACCACCCTATCTGCTCTATGAGATGGTTGCAATATGAGTTGACTTCGTCTTCAGACAACTGATCAATTTTATTAAAAACTAACCAACGAGGCTTGTTGAATAGCGATGGACTAAATTTTTCTAATTCAGTCGTAACTTGTTTGATCGCTTCTACAGGCTCCGTTTCAGCCTCAGGTGTGATGTCAACTAGATGCAATAAGAAGCGGGTTCGTTCTAGATGCTTTAAGAATTGTAGACCCAGACCCACTCCCATACTGGCATCTTTTATGATCCCTGGGACATCAGCAATCGTGAATCTTCGATCATAATCCATACTCACCACACCTAAGTAGGGGCGTAAGGTCGTAAAAGGATATTCTGCGACTTTAGGAATAGCATCTGATACGGCACGAATAAACGTAGATTTGCCAGCATTGGGCAAACCTAATAACCCCACATCCGCGAGAATATTCAGTTCTAACTTAAGGTTGCGATGCTCTCCTGCTTCACCTGGAGTTGTCTGCCGTGGTGATCGATTTCGACTGCTTTTAAAATGAACATTACCCAGGCCCCCCTTCCCGCCCTTCGCAACACATGCAGACATATTGGGTGTGCTCAGGTCGACTAGTAATTTTTGGATATCAAGGTCATAAATGAGCGTACCCACTGGTACGGAGTAAACAAGATCTACACCACTTTTACCATGGCAGTCCCGACCACGACCAGGCTGTCCGCTTTCAGCTCGCAGATATTTGCGATATCGAAATTCTAATAGGGTATTGATCGACTCAGTAGCGACAAAATAAACATCACCACCATCACCACCATCACCGCCATTAGGCCCACCAAGAGGTATATACTTCTCACGCCGGAAGCTCAAGCAGCCATGCCCACCGTTACCCGCTTCTACCGATATCGTAGCTTCATCAACAAATTTCATAGGTTTGAATACAAAGGATGGATGAGCATAGGGATGGATATATTATACCCATACTGAAGGGTATTCAGGCCTGCTCTGGTGGGCGTACTGAAACAAAATGACGTTGTTTTTTCGTATAAGCACTTTTCCTTCCATGACGTTTGAATTCAAGTATCCCATCAATCAAAGAATACAAAGTATCATCACGCCCTATGCCCACGTTCTTTCCTGGGTGATATTTGGTGCCACGTTGTCTCACGAGGATATTGCCAGCCAATACTTTTTCACCACCAAAGTGTTTTAATCCCAACATTTTAGGATTGGAATCACGGCCGTTTCTCGTGCTACCACCTGCTTTCTTATGTGCCATCTCGTTGCCTATATTATGAATTTAAATCGTTGAATCTATCTATGCATGAAATACTGCATGGCTGAAAGGTCATTGACCCCCATTAAGCAGCAGATGCTATTTTATCAATTTTAACCTGCGTATAGTATTGTCGATGTCCTTGTCGCTTCATCTGATGCTTACGGCGTTTAAATTTAAGGATCTCAATTTTTTTTGCTCGCTTATGCTCAAGCACCGTTGCAGTCACATGGGCTGATTCCAAATAAGGCTGTCCCATTTTCACTATGCCTTCTTGCTCTTCGACAAGCATGAGCACATGATCAAATTGGATGGTTTGATCAGGCTGAGTATGATCGAGTTTTTCAATATTTAAGACCTGATTTTCCCTGACACGATATTGTTTTCCGCCAGTTTTTATAATCGCGTACATGATTGCCTCTTATGTCAATGCTTAAAGAGCAGATTTTATGTCATTCTGTGCCCAGCCACAAGCATTTTGTCTTCATCTTTGCGCGATGGACGGGAACAATGCCTATTCATGGTCTCCTACGTAGGAGGTCAATGTCGATCTCTGCTCATACTTTCCTTGACAGCAACCACCTGCTATCGATAGGATTCCCGTCCATCATGAACCCAATTTCAACGTCAACCGCTATGGATCAACACAGCCTAGACTTTATCCGACAGCCGGTCAACGACGATATGTCTATCTTAAAGACCTTATTGTTGAATGAGCTCTCTACCGGCGTTTCGCTCATTCATAAAATGGTTTGCTACATCATGGATAGCGGTGGAAAAAGGTTAAGACCCTTGTTGGTATTGTTAGCCTCTCACGCTTGTGGTTATACAGGCAAAGAAGAGCATTATAATTTATCTATTGTCATCGAATTTCTTCATATGGCAACTTTGCTTCATGATGACGTGATTGACCAGCCAGATCGTCGTCGGGGTGTGAAGACCGCTAACCAGCGCTGGGGAAGCGCTGCTAGCATTTTAGTCGGTGATTTCCTATATTCTCGCACCTTTCAAATTTTGGCTAAGCATAATAATATCAAAGTCATGAATGTATTAGCTTATGCTACTAATCAAATTGCCGAAGGAGAAGTCGAGCAGTTAATGAATCAACATAATCCAGATATGACCGAAGAGGATTATGATAAGATTATTCGTCGAAAAACAGCGCAACTTTTTTCTGCAGCCAGTGAAATTGCATCGATCATCAGTGTTGATGACCTCAGTGTACAGAGAAGCATGGCGAATTTTGGTTTATATATTGGCATGGCTTATCAAATTATTGATGATATTTTAGACTATAAGCCTGATTCTGCCACGGGAAAGAGTATGGGTAACGACCTGTCAGAAGGAAAGATGACCTTACCACTGATTTATGCAAAGCAGCGAGGAACACCTGTAGAAAAGGCTGCTATCGATCAGGCAATTCGTCGTCAATCTGTGCATCATCTTGATGATATCATTGACATTATTATGCATACGGAAGCTGACCAGAAGGCATCAAACCGTGCCAAGCAATACGTGGATCTTGCTTTGCAACAGTTGCCCTGCCTGCCTGATTCTCGCTATAAAGATTCCTTAAAAGCTTTGGCCCATTTTGTGCTGAATCGATCGCATTAGTGTTATACAATGATGCGGCATAACGTTATGTAGTAGAAGTCGGGGTGTAGCTCAGCTTGGTAGAGCACTGCCTTCGGGAGGCAGGGGTCGGAGGTTCAAATCCTCTCACCCCGAATATGATGATGCGGCGCCCATATACAGCTATGCGAGGCTGAACTGCATCGGCGTTAATGACCCCACCCTCCAGGATATGTGATGACTCATGCTTTAAACATAAGTTATGCCGACCGCCAGCGTATGGGCATACTGACTTTGAATCGCCCTGAACGGCATAATGCCCTTGATCTACCCTTGATGCGAGCCCTTACAGAACAAATCAAAGCTATGGAGCAAGATTCCAAGCTCAACCTCATCATGCTGAATGCCTCAGGTCAGCATTTTTGTGCCGGTGCAGATATTCAATGGATGCAACTCGAGGCTTCTTCATCCCATCATGATATTCCAGAGGAAATGCAGGTATTTTCTGATTTATTAGAGGTGCTAAGCTGCTGTACCAAACCGGTCATAGCCCTTGTACAAGGCAGGGTGCTGGGTGGTGGACTCGGACTCTTATCGTGTTGTGATGCCGTGATCGCTGCATCGAGTGCCATCTTTCAATTTTCTGAGGTGAAACTAGGACTGATGCCAGCCATCATTCTACCTTATATTATTCGCAGTATAGGATATAGCTCAGCACGTTATTATTGTGTAACAGCCCAACCTTTTAGCGCTGAGCAAGCACAACGCATCGGTTTGGTTCACCGTATCGTTCCATCCTGTGAGTTATCTTCTGATGCCGACCGCTTAGTGCAGTGGATGATGAATAATAGCCTTGAAGCTATGCAATCCACTAAGCAATTTATGCATCAATGCTACCCCATAAAAGAAGCTATGATTTCAGCATCCATAGCCATGCTATCGACAGTGCGTGCTTCTGAAACAGCTCAAGAGGGAATAAAAGCTTTTCTAGATAAACGTTCACCCCGATGGATAGAGCCGCCCGGTGATTAAAAAGCTATTGATTGCCAACCGTGGTGAAATTGCCTGTCGTATTATGAAAACAGCATCACGCTTAGGTATTAAAACGGTCGCTATTTATTCATCTATTGAACCGAATGCTTATCATGTTAGGTTGGCTGACGAAGCGTATTGTGTAGGAGATGCACCTGCTGCAGACAGTTATCTCAATGCAGAACGCATCGTCGACATCGCCAAGCAGGCCGGTGTGGACGCAATTCATCCAGGCTATGGTTTTCTCTCAGAGCGTGCCACATTTGCAGCACTATGTGCCAAACATCATATCACCTTTGTTGGCCCCCCCGCCTCCGTGATTGATACCATGAGCCATAAATTGCAAGCAAAACATGCGATGAAAGCAGTTGGCATACCTACACTTCCTGATATTTTAATTACGCATCAATCACTTCAATCACTTTCCCAAGACATTCTTGAAATGGGCTTACCTATTTTATTGAAGGCTAACGCCGGTGGCGGCGGAAAAGGAATCCGATTGATTCAATCACTTGCCGATCTGCAAGACGGACTCATCTTAACACAACAAGAAGGGTTATCGAGCTTTAACGATCCCACCGTTTTTGTAGAAAAATATATAGCGTCTGCTCGCCATATAGAAGTACAAATTATAATGGATCACTTAGGCCAGGCTGTACATTTACTCGATCGTGATTGCTCTGTTCAGCGGCGTCATCAAAAAATTATGGAGGAAGCGCCTGCCGTTTTAAAGCCGTCGCTTCGATCAGCTATGAGAGATGCTGCCATACAAGTAGGAAAAGCTGTCGGCTATATCAATGCTGGTACGGTAGAATTTTTAGTTGATGATCAAGATAATTTTTATTTTATCGAAATGAATACACGCCTACAAGTTGAGCACCCGGTGACGGAAATGGTGACCGGTATCGATATTGTGGAGTGGCAACTCAAGATTGCCAGCGAACAGCCCTTACCCCTAACACAGACACGTATCCGTTCTGTTGGGCATGCGTTCGAAGCTCGTATTTATTCGGAAGACTCGGAATACTGCCTCCCCTCGACGGGCATCCTATCCTATTTATCTCTGCCTGAAACGACTGAACAGATTAGAATAGATCTAGGCATACAAGTAGGAGACCTTATTACGCCCTATTACGATCATTTATTGCTGAAACTGATTGTGTGGGAGAAAGATCGTGATAGGGCATTAGCCTTATTTGAAAAAAGTTTGAAAGCCATAAAGCTCATGGGTGTTCGAACTAATGTTAGCCTATTATATGATATTTGCCGGATTCCAGCTTTCGCTGCGGCGCGTATACGAACCCATTGGATAGCAGCTCATCGTCCTACCAAGCCCTATCTCGCTGTTCCGCTGATTTATGGTATTGCTTTTTACCTCACGCACCGCATGATCCATAGTATCCCAAAAATGGAGGACCATTATGCTTCTCCATGGAGAATGTATGACCACTGGCGCTTGATCGAAACCGCACAAAACCTATCTTTTTGGCATAAGTCTAAGCAGTATAGGCTGAAAATACACCGTATTCATAGCCGTGATAGCGCGACTCATTTAGCGATGCAGTATCATCAAAGAAAAGCTCAAGTATCCTTATCTCATCAGGATAAACATAACTGGACAATACGGGTCGATCATGAACACATAACATTTTCAGTATTTGATCCGGCATTACTACCAGCATACCCTCATGCTCATAGCCAGCATGATGGCACACAAGTATTTGTTTTTTTTGAGGCAAGACAATATATCATTGATTTATCTGAGCCAGAGATACTCGATGCAGGATGGACCCTGATTCCATCTCAAGATTGCGTCAGGATGCCCATGCCGGGTAGTATGACTCAAATTTTCGTTAAACCACAACAAAAGGTACAGGTAGGGGAGCGTTTATTATTAGTGGAGTCCATGAAAATTGAGCATATGATGATAGCACCAAGAGATGGGACCGTAAAAAATATATATTACACAATTGGCGACGTGATTGAAGAAGGTGCCTTATTAGTTGACTTTGAATAGTATACCGCTCGCGACTGAAGATGCGAAGCATGGACTTGAAGTGACTCATCGCGATGGGGATTCTGAAGGGGACAACCGCGATTGTCCCCTTCAGTGGCTGAGCGAATATTTATTTTTCGCCAGCCATCAAAACAAAGGTATACACGCCTTGCTAGCCCCCCCATCCATCGGGGGGCTCTGATATCAATTAAGGTTTCAGCATGGTCTGACAGACAGCTTAGGGTTTGCGTGTGCAGCTGATGAGATGGCAACTCCCTGGGCCACGATGTGCCTCACATTTTGAGACAGCTATATCTTTAGCACGACGCTCACTGGTCGCCCAACCCGTATATTTCACTAATGTGCTTGTATTGACCGCAAAACACTGATAATTTTCCCATTTATCAACAGAGACATAGCCGTTTCCAATCCGCATGGATTCTCGTGGACCGCAGCCCGCCATGCTCAGAACACACAACAAACCTACTGTCCCCCATAAATAAAGATTTATATATTTCATGGTGTTACTCTCCCTGTTGATCAGGTCATGTTGAGCATGTACCTGAGATTTCCTTATCCCAATCGATGGTCTATAATCATCATTTTAGGGTTATTGATCTCAGTAAAGCAAGTCCTATAGACTTTTAAGCAAGAAAGGCTAAAGTCTATACTATTAATACGACGCTTAATATCTATGATTTCTATGGTTATCAGTTCAACTTTTATCACGGGCACAGCTATATGGCTTCACTAGATGTTTCCAACGATCATCGATGCAGATCTATGCGAACCTGTGAACCCTTGATCACACCAGCAGCTCTCCTAAAAGCCTTACCGATCACGGATCCTCTTACTCAAGCTATAGGCCAGGTACGTCGATCCATAGGCAGGATTATGGAAGCTCAGGATCATCGCTTGTTATTAGTTCTTGGGCCGTGCTCTATCCACGATATACCGTCTGCCTTAACCTATGCTACTCGCCTGAAATCTATGATAAATCGTTATGGTGATGATTTATGCATCGTCATGCGCCTGTATTTTGAAAAGCCGAGGACTCAAAAAGGTTGGAAAGGATTACTCTATCAACCGGATCTCAATCATGAATTTCAAATCAATCGCGGATTATCTATGGCCCGATCTTTGTTAATTGCAGTCAATGAGCTTGGGGTTCCCGCAGGCACTGAATTCTTAGATACGCATATCCCAGCGTATTTGAGCGACTTGATAGCATGGTCGGCCATTGGCGCAAGAACGGTTGAAAGCCCTTTGCACCGGGTATTAGCTTCTAGCTTATCGATGCCAGTCGGCTTTAAGAATACGACGGGAGGCAATATTCAAATAGCCATCGACGCTTTACTAACCGCACAGCTTCCTCATGATTTTTTAGGGATATCTCCACAAGGCCAGATAGCCATTTTAAAGAGTAGAGGCAACCCAAATGGACATATTATTTTACGTGGAGCTTTGGATCACACCAATTATGAAGCAGCATCTATTGATTCTGCTTGTGGCCGCCTAACAACACATGGCTTATCGCCTAGACTGATGGTGGACTGCAGCCATGGCAACTGTCAGAAGCATTATCAGCAACAAATCAAGGTCGCTGAACATGTATGTGATCAAATCACACACGGTTCTTCATCGATATTCGGTCTGATGTTAGAGAGCCATCTCATCGCTGGTAAACAGATCATGACGGGTCAATCTTTAGTGTATGGTCAAAGTATTACAGATGCATGCATTGCTTGGCAGGAGACAGAAAAAGTCATAGAAAAATTAGCCTATGCTGTCCGTACAAGAGCGAATAAAAAAAGATCAGCTATGGCTTAGTATCCGACCCTATGTTAAGTTTAGGTCCTATATACCCATGCCACTTCA
>JABABH010000127.1 GCA_014238325.1 Coxiellaceae bacterium
CATAAGCTTCTGGCTGATAATAATCATAATAAGACACGAAATATTCCACAGCATTGTTGGGGAAGAAGCCTCGCATCTCCGAATATAATTGCGCAGCTAAGGTTTTATTCGGTTCTAAGATTAAAGTGGGGCGTTGAACCCGTTCAATCAGATTCGCCATGGTATACGTTTTACCCGATCCCGTCACCCCCAACACGGTTTGATAAGCTAACCCATCCTGTACTCCTGTCGTTAGCTTGGCTATCGCTTGAGGTTGATCGCCTCGTGGTTTCAAAGGGGAAATTAATTGAAAACGCTTATCCATCTCTCACTCGATCAAAGGTGATCTTTCTCGATAGGTTCTTATAACAATGATTTTTTAAATAATTTTTCCAAAATCGACACAGGTGCTGAGGCCGGTGTTTGCATCTTTTGCCAAGGTAAATAAAAAGTCTGCTCGAGCACATGTTGACCTGACATAGCCGCATGCGATACCACATCTGTATATACTATCCAACTGCTTCCAGCAGGAAATGGGACCACCCTTTGCTCCGCTTCACGCTGGTATGCTGTATTTTCTTTCATACGGTGGTGTAATTGCAACATATAGTGATCATACAAATATCGTTGCCCACGTGTTAATTTTAGGAGTTTTAATCCTGACAAAGTACCCCAAATCGGTGGTGACAGTTGAGGGAGAAATCGATTCGCTACCACGGAAAATGGCTCACCCAAACGCCAAATTCGTGGGTACCCTTGCAGATTGATATTGCTAAAACATCGGATAATACGCCGATGGCCCATCGGTGTAGAAGGAAAGGCATCGACATGCAAACGTCTGTCGTCTTTCCGTACAGAAAGAGGCCTGCCTTCACGGATTTCTATGGGTCGGAAACTCGTTCTTCCTGTCGTGATGACCTGCCGGTAATGAGGAAATAAAGCGTGCATCAACCCCGTACTCCAAGTCGCATAACGATGCATCATGTGACGAATAGACGTATGCTGCGCTGGGGGCGCGAGCAATTTACCTAATTGATCTTGGCCCATATCATAGCTGATATGCTTGCGTGCTCTATGGCACAAACGGGGGTTCAATAAATTTTTTTCAGGCTCAAATAATGGGAATATCAAACGTGGACAATAAATAACCTCACCCGATTCCAAAGCAGTGATGACTTCTTGGTTTTGATCGTGGGTGATATCCGTACTCCAGTCTTGAATGGGTACGACATGTAATGTAACCATGCTATCCTACGGGGATGAACCGACCTTGAATACGAATGAAGAACACATGCAATAGCCGCAAGGCCATTTTTACACCATGCCCATACCCATGAGGTCTTTGATATGCATTCTATCCTATCTGATCGAGCACAACAAATAAAACCATCGGCCACTTTGTCGGTCGCAGCATTAGCTCAGCGATTGAAAAGCGAAGGCAAGCCGATCATTGACTTGAGCGTTGGAGAGCCTGACTTTGACACCCCAAACTTCATCAAGGAAGCGGCCATTTCTGCTATTCAAGCAGGATTCACAAAATACACCCAGACTGATGGCATGCCTGCTTTAAAGCAAGCCATCGCTCATAAGTTACAACGCGATCATCAGCTCTTATACAAAGACAAGCAAATTATTGTTTCAGATGGTGCCAAGCAAGCTATTTATAACGCGATGCTCGCAACCTTGAATCCAGGCGATGAAGTCATCATTCCTGCTCCCTATTGGGTCAGTTACCCAAGCATTGCAAATATGGTATCCGCAACACCCATACCCATTCACACGGATATCGATCAGCAATTTAAGATAACCCCCCAACAATTATCAGCATCCATTACCAAAAAAACACGTATGTTTATATTAAATAGCCCGAATAATCCATCAGGGATGGTCTATCATGAGCAAGAATTAGCCGCC
>JABABH010000128.1 GCA_014238325.1 Coxiellaceae bacterium
TAAACCCTGTATTCAATGTTGTCACTTTGGTATCTGGGTTCTGTGCCTTCCAATCTACCCAGCTTGCAATGACAACAGGACGTTGCTTTAGCTCAATATTTTTGCTTACCAGCGGTCCAACAACTGGCTTCCCGGTAAATTGATTCCAAAGCGAGTTTGTTTGACGGTCGAACATCAACTTGTTTGAGCGATAAAGAAACCCTGACGACCCAAACACAAGTGGCTGGTTTCTGCCCTTTACCTTAGTTTCAAACAAGATGCCCGAGCCACATAAAGTACAATAGGCAAGCGCTACAGGTACGCCACCTATTACGGCATTGAACATTTCGTGCCATCCCATAACACGTAGTGGATAGGCGCGCGTATCGCCATTTATAGAAACACCAAACACCAAATCGCTATCTGCCAGATACTGTGCCTTGGCGTCATTGACTGATACCAATTCAGGATTATCCAACGATGGAATACCGTCTTTACGTACCCCACCCCAAGTGATTTCTTCGATACGAATACGCGCTCTATCTTGCTTCAAGTGTTTTAGCTTCAGGAAATCATCAAAATTTTGATCAATTGTCAGATATACTTCACGCTTAAATTCCGCATAACTTTCGTGTGGAATAATTTGGGGGTTGGCTTCTTGCCACAACATCCAATCCGCCCATCTGGACCATTCTGTATCCACCTTATGACCTGTGAGCTTTTTCAAAACGTCCACCAAGGGCGCAGCAGATGACCGCGTATACCGCAGCCCTAGAATAAGCCCTGCAATCATATCAGGATTATTACGATCCGATATTGTTTTTAGCGCCTTCATATAATTTGCGTTGCTTCCAAAAACCAACGCCCTCTGAGCATCCAGCATCGATAGGTCTTGGGCATTTGCAACAAAAGGAAAAGCTATGCCACTTGCACAAAGGGCAGTAAATTCGCGTCGTGATATCATGATTGGCCTCCTGTTACAGATGTGACGTAACCGGAGTTCAAATACCAATGACAGTGTCGTGAAATCGTTAAGGTAAATTACGCAAGATTGTATTTTTCAGCGAATGGATCCCGTGTTGAATCTTTTTGCCATTCATACTCGCACCATAATGCGACCATATCAGCATGTTCTTGACCATGCATTCTTGCAATCGCAGCCAAAGCCATATCCATTCCTGCTGATATGCCAGAGGACGTAAAAATATTCCCGTCTTCCACCCATCTTGCCTGTTTTTCCCAAAGAACTTCCGGCCCTTGTGTTTCAACCCATGAAAATGCCGATTTATTTGTTGTGGCATGCTTTCCGTCTATCACACCTGCTTTTGCAAGTAAGGCACTACCTGTGCAAACGCTTAAAGTGTATTCCGCTTTAGACGCGGCGCGCGAAATCCAATCTAATACAAGATCATTTTGGATTTCTTTTCTTGTTCCAACTCCTCCCGGAACAAACAAAATATCAAATTCTGAATGCGATTTGAATGCGGCTGTTGCAACAGTTGATATCTTTTGACCACTGACTACATTACCGGCTTTTTCCGAGAC
The DNA here is from genome assembly GCA_014238325.1 of Coxiellaceae bacterium. Lineage (GTDB taxonomy): Bacteria > Pseudomonadota > Gammaproteobacteria > Coxiellales > Coxiellaceae > JABABH01. The sequence goes on from JABABH010000128.1 coordinate 1,525, forward strand.
CAATGTGATTTCGTAATCATCTGGAAGTAAGCCAAACATTTCCATAGGGCCGAATAAATCCAACAATTCAAAACCAGGAAAAACAAGTGCACCAATAGTCCGCATTAATAACTCCAACCCGTAAAGATATTACTTGAGTAATAGGTACCCGATTAATTTTTTTAATCAATCAAAGATTGTATAAAATGTTGAGTATATTCTGCAACATCTTGAGGCGCTTCTACCAGAATAGAATGCTTGTATTTCGGTAAAATCACTAATTTAGA
>JABABH010000129.1 GCA_014238325.1 Coxiellaceae bacterium
AACCCATTTTTCCGGAGCTGCGGTTACTGATATAGCGTACAGGGTCTATAGGTTCTTGTGTTGGACCTGCAGTCATCACGATGGTAGTGTCATGGAGAAGGGGGGGTAGAAAAAAATGTTGTGCCCATTGGCGTAATGCTTCAGGTTCGGCCAGTCGTCCTAAACCTGTTTCGCCACAGGCCTGCTCTCCTGCTTCGGGCGGGATGATTTGAATGCCCCTATCCACCAGTATTTTTATATTATGCTGTGTAGCTTGAGCTTCCCACATCTGTACATTCATAGCGGGTGCGATAGCGATCGGTGCTGTGCTTGCGAGACACAAAGTGGTTAATAAATCGTCTGCATGTCCATGCGCAAGACGAGCAATAAAATTGGCACTGGCTGGGGCAACTAAGATGAGATCTGGCCATCGTGCTAGTTGAATATGCCCTATATAGGCTGCTTCGTCTTGAGAAAATAATTCAGTATAAACAGTATGTTGACTGAGTGTTTGCAGGGTCAGGGGGGTTATAAATTCAGTGGCATGTTGAGTCATGACCACGCGTATCGAATAAGCGTCTTGACGCAATAGGCGCACCAATTCTGCTGTCTTATATGCAGCGATACCGCCCGTGATACCTAAAAGAATCTGTGGTGATGACATCTCAAGTGGGTCGGGTTGATCTGTTGTTAGGGCCAGTATAGCCTTCATGTTCCAGTAACCAGCGCTTGATAGCTAATAGAGCTGGATTGACTCGGCCGTAATAACCGCCAAGGCTGCGGCTGGCGACCACTCGGTGGCAAGGAATGATAATAGGAATAGGGTTTTTTCTACAAGCCGTTCCGATAGTGCGAGGATGTGTGTCGAGTTGTTTGGCTAATTTTCCATAAGTGCATGTTTTTGAAGGAGGAATGGCTCGTAAGGCGTTCGCAACTGTTACTTGGAAAGTCGTGAGCTCTGCAAAGCAGGGCAGGTTAAAAATAAAGTGAGGGTCAGCGAAGTAACGGTATAATTGCTCAACAACTTTTTTAGCTAAGCGAGTAGTCGGCTGTTGTGTATCGGCAGTAGTTTTAAGGTAGTGCATGCCTAAAAGATGATGGTCTGAGACGATAATGCCAACTTTGCCCACGGGCGTAGTCACAATGGCTTGATAGGCACAATAAATATTGGGACCGTATTCTAGCATAAGATACCAGCGAGAGAAGACGTGCCTACATGGAAAGGATGAATCGTTAAAGAGAGATATTAGGAAGCTTGGGTCAGCTGTTTCAACTTTTTATGTAAACGACTTTTGATTCGAGCTGCCTTATTTTTGGTGGCACGGTGATGACAAAGTTGCTGGTCTAATAGCCGAGCTGTTTTTTTATAAGCTTCTTTTGCTTGCTCAACATCCTGAGAATTTATAATGTGAAGGGTTTTTTTTATGCTCGTTCGCACGGATGAACGTTTACTGGCATTAGCGGAAGCGCGGTGCTTATTTTGCCTAGCTCTTTTTATGGCTTGAGATGAATTTGCCACTATCTATATCCTCGTCAGAGTGAAAAGATGCTAATATGCCGTTTCAGTCAGCATTTGTCAAATATTGTGTGCAGACCTACTGATGAGAAGGCAGTGCTTCTGGTGGGGGCGCTGACTGAGTAGATCAAAAAACGAGCAATAGGGCGCATCAGTGATGGGGCATAAGTTATTAAAATCCACTGCGATTGTGTTCAGTATGACCCTTTTGTCTCGTATTTTTGGGTTTATTAGAGATTTAGCGCTGGCTACTGTATTTGGGGCCGGGCCTGCATTTGATGCCTTTGTGATTGCATTTAAAATCCCAAATTTTATGCGACGTTTATTTGGGGAAGGTGCCTTTTCACAGGCGTTTGTGCCGGTATTATCGGCTTATCGCATCAAAAATACCCCTGAAGAGACACAGATATTTATCAATCATATCGCGGGCTGTTTAGGGCTGGCTGTTCTGGTAATCGTCGCCTTAGCTGAAATCATGACACCCTTGATCGTATGGGTGTTTGCACCAGGTTTTGCGCACACGTCTCTACAGTTTTCCTATACGACACATTTATTAAGAATTACCTTGCCATACTTGTTTTTTGTGGCCTTGATGGCCTTTTCTGGGGCTGTATTAAATACCTTTAGCCGCTTTGCGATACCAGCTTTTACCCCGGTGTTGCTGAATATTGCGATGATTATCGTGGCATGGTTCTGGGCGCCGCATGCGAGTATTCCGATTTATACCCTGGCCTGGGGCGTCTTTATAGGTGGCTTGCTGCAGTTGTTATTTCAACTGCCCTATTTGCATCGCTTGAAAGTGCTTCCCATGCCGAGTTTTCATTGGAGGCATCCGGGTGTGATGCGCGTATTAACCTTGATGTTGCCAGCTTTATTTGGTGTATCAGTGGCGCAAATTAGCTTGCTAGTCGATAATTTTTTTGCGTCATTTTTACCGGCAGGCAGTATATCATGGCTCTATTATTCGGATCGTATGACTTATTTGCCATTGGGTTTGATCGGTGTCGGTCTGGCGACGGTAGTCTTGCCTAGCTTGTCTCGTGCGCATAGTGCACAGGCTTTAGAAAACTATTCTAAGCTATTAGATTGGGCATTGCGATTGGCTTTATTCATTGCGATTCCGTCAGCAGCTGGATTATTCATTTTATCCGGGCCGCTGCTCGCGACTTTAATTTACCATGGTGCGTTTACGGCAGATGACGTGCGGATGACACAGGAAAGTTTATGGGCCTTTTCCGTGGGTTTGCCTGGGTTTATTTTAGTGAAGCTACTCGCCTCAGCTTTTTATTCTCGCCAAAACCTGAAGGTGCCTGTGAAGATCGCAGCCGTCGCGATGATACTGAATATTATCCTGAATTTACTGTTGATCAAGCCGCTAGCTCACGCCGGCCTTGCACTATCGACCACGATAGCGTCCTTATTTAATGCCGGTGCCTTGTGGTTGTTTTTGGGGCGTAGTGTCCATTATCGTACTCAATTGCCTTGGCTAAAATTAGGCTTACAGATCCTATTCGCAACGGCCATGATGGCCATCGTCATCGTGGTATTAGCGGGACCCTTGTCGCCATGGTTAGGGTGGTCTGTTTGGAAAAGGAGTGTTTCCCTGCTGCTGATTATCATTGTCGGGATGGTCACCTATGGTGTAGCATTGTGGATCTCAGGCGTCCGGCTATCGGATTTACAATCACCATCGATATTAGATGAATAATACTATATATTAGTTAGATATATCGTGATGAAATTAATTCGTGATCATAACATGCAAAGCCTTGCCCCCCAAGGCTGTGTGCTAACTTTGGGGAATTTTGATGGTATTCATCAAGGGCATCAGGCTTTATTACACCGATTGGTGCAAGAAAAGCAGAGGCTAGGGTTGCCGGCTGTACTGATGACCTTCGAGCCTTTGCCGCGGGAATTTTTTGCTAAAGATGGTCGCTTAAAACGTTTAATGCGATTCAAAGAAAAATGGTTGGAATTACTGCATTATTCTATAGATTATGTACTCTGTCTGCGCTTTAATGCTCAATTGGCCCGCTTATCTGCTGAGGATTTCGTCCGGCAGATTTTAGTAGATACCTTGCATGCTCAAGCAATTGTGGTGGGGGATGATTGTCATTTTGGTGCAAATCGCAAGGGAGATTATAATTTATTGCAGCAATTAGGTCGATATTATGGTTTTAGCTCCTACGTTTTGCCTGCAGTGCTGCAGGCTGGAGAACGTATCAGCAGCACCCGTATACGGCAAGCCTTGCAACAGGGGCATCTAGCAGAAGCAGCTTCACTACTAGGCAGGCCTTATCGTATCTCTGGTCGCGTGGAGCATGGGGAGAAGCGAGGGCGAGCCTTAGGCTTCCCAACAGCTAATATTTCCTTAAGAAATTGTGGATGCCTATTATCTGGAATTTTTGTTGTACAAGTCTATGTCGCAGATACATGTTATCGTGGTGTTGCAAGTATTGGGTCGTCGCCTACCTTTCACAGTGTGCATCCTTCCATTAAATTGGAAGCCTATCTCTTTGACTTTGACGATGACCTCTATGGACATGATATGGCTATTGATTTTTTATATTACTTGCGACCTGAAGTGCAATACCAGTCATCCGCTCAACTCATTGAAGCTATAGAGCAGGATGTCAAAGATGCCACCTTATATTTTTCGAAAAAGCATCTAGACTAATCCATTCCCGATGAGATGCATCAAGGCAAAGCCTTGTAGTTTTTAACGTTGACACAAATGAGTAAGCTATCACTGCCTACGATTGATTATAACCTACGGAGCCATCTCAATATGCCTACATCATTAAGTCAATTACCTGACGACATTTGGAGGATCATAATGGGAGGATTATACCCAAAAGATCTACCTTATTTCTCTTTGATCTCACGTCAGTGTTATGCTATTGCTAGCGATAAGCTTAAGCAGCAAATGTCTGAATACCTGGTGACTCGTGTATTTGTTAGAGAGTATAAAACTCCTTCTGTTGTAAAACGTTTTGAAACGAGTCGAGTAGCTTTTGGGAAAGAGGTGTATGATTTTTATGGAGATTGATTACATTATTTTTTTAAACAATTTAAATTCCTTGATAAGGATCATCTTTCTAAGCTGTTAGCTGGAATTACAGACGATAAGACAGCGCTGGGGTATTTGGAAAAATCTCGTGAAGTGATATTTCTTTATTTTTTAGAGAAATGTCCTTCGGATCAAGCATTATCGAAGCAGTTATTGGCCTATTGGACAATTGACTTTTCCAATAACATTGTAGATAAAATCCTTGAAATTGAAGAAGAAGAGAAAAAGCGTTCATCATAAAAACATATATACGCCTTGGTATAGCTGCAAATCTATTTGGGCTTTGGCTAAGGTCTACGGTTGGGCTGCTGAAGCTTTTTAATAACTGTACCGAACTTCTGAAGCAAAAAGATCATTTAGGAAGACGACCTATAGATATTCTATTGGAAACTTCTCTGAAGAAGCTTTCTGAACCGAGTTTAGCACTACAGCAGGCATTCTCACCAAAGCATAACGTGGACCAGGAAAAGTCTTCTTTCTTTCATCACCCTTGGAATAGAGGAAATACAGAGGGCCATGATTCGCTAGATGAAGAGCAGGATCCAATCAATGCAGCTGGTTTGTGATGATGAGTGGATAGATTTAAGCTAGTTTTAAGTATACTGCATTAATATTAATAGGGAATAGATTGCATGACTGCGTAGCCTTATTCTGCGATATCCCGCTCGCGTATGAAGATACGAAGTGGGTTATTGCGAGCGGTATACCTTTATTTGGCTGGCGAAAAATAAATGTTCGCTCAGCCACTTAAGAGGAAAATCGCGGTTTTCCCCTTAAGAATCCCCATGGGGATGAGTCACTTCAAGGGCATGCTTCGCATCTTGAAGTGGGATGGGTATAAAAGCCATAAATAGATGGAATGTCAATAATAAGATAGATATAATAAAGTGTCACGCGCAGCTCATCATTGCATTTTATCGCGAACCATGCGGGAAAACTCATCAGCATAGATTGTCGAGACGTGTTGATGTTGTCGGCAACAACATGGGTCAAGCAAACTGAATGTCTTAGATGTCTCCCTCGTTGCATAGATCGAATAGTATTGCAAGAGCGGCCCAACTGTTAGAACACATAGAGCATACCGTCTTAAGAGGATGGTGGATAGTAACCATGCCCGATCATTGCCCATTATCAAGACGACAACAGCGCACTCATAAGCCATTTTTAGGTTTATTTAGTCTGGTCGTGATCACAGTGGGTTCGGTTGTGAGTGTGCGTAATCTGCCAGCAACAGCGGTCTTAGGTTCGGCCTTAATTTTTTTTATGGCTTGGGCTTTTATTTTTTTTCTATTGCCGAGCACCTTGATTGCTGCCGAGCTAGCCTCTACTTCCCGCGAGCCGGGTGGCGTGTATATCTGGGTCAAGCAAGCTTTTGGTACCCGCTGTGCCTTTATAGCGATCTGGTGTCAATGGATGCAGAATCTGATTTGGTACCCCACTATTTTATCATTCATGGCAGGAACATTAGCTTATTTAATCGCTCCTGACTTAGTGGCGAATAAACATTTTTTAATGGGCGTGATTTTAATTACTTTTTGGATCGCAACGGGGCTGAATGCTTTAGGTACGGGTGTATCAGCAAGGCTGAGTAATATTTGCACGATAGCAGGTGTGTTTATACCCATAGCACTGATTATTGCTTTAGGTGCGATATGGTGGTGCTCTAATCGACCGGTCTCGAGCTTAGTGAGCCATATGCACCTATGGCCTGGGTCTATGCACGGGTTATGGGTTGCGGTCACCGGGGTCACTTTATCATTCTGTGGTATGGAAGTGACGACAGTTCACGGTCAGTACGTCAAGCTTGCGCATAAGGCTTATCCTCGTGCTTTGTTTATAGCAGCGTTGATGATTATGCTTTTATTGCTTTTGGGCGCCTTGTCGATGGCTTTAGTCTTATCTTCTGATGTGAGCTTGACCGCAGGTTTGATGCAAGCTTTCCATCTTTTTTTTGCAGCTTATGGTATGAAATACGGGTTGTTGATGTTGGGAATGATGTTAGCTATCGGTAGCTTTGCCAGCGTGAATAATTGGATGGTGGCGTCGACCCAAGGGATGTTATTGGCTTTGCAAGATATCCAGTTTAGTAAAAAATTATCATCGTTGAATGGCAGAAGGATGCTCGTGTTCTTGCTCTTGGTACAAGCCGTGTTGGTGAGTGGGATAGTGGGTATCTTCGTGTTGATGCCAACGGTGAATACGGGGTACTGGTTTCTCACAGTTTTAGGTACTCAGATCTATATGGTGATGTATATACTCATGTTTGCGGCTGGTATTCGTTTAAGGTATAAAAATATAGGGCGTCACCGCGGATTTATGATTCCTGGTCGGAATAAGGGGATGTGGTGCATGGGTATATTAGGCACGATGGGCGCATTAGGCACAGCTATATTTGGCTTTTTTCCTCCAGCTGGATTAGGGAGAGCACATGTGCTGGATTATGAGCTCGTTCTGACGATGGGTTTATTACTTAATGTACTCTTACCACTGCTATTAGTCACATGGC
>JABABH010000130.1 GCA_014238325.1 Coxiellaceae bacterium
ACCGATTGGTTAGCTGTGTAATTTGATGGCAAGAATGAAGAGGGAGCAAAACTGTTGAGTGAAAAATGCGGGATTGGTGGGGGATACGGTGCAGGGAAAGGGGGCGACGGCAGAAGATGCATTACGTGGGGAGGGGGGCACGGATATGGGGTAAAAGAGAGAGGTGGGAAATTATGCAAATTCATTGATGGGGGAACAGGGACCCTGACAGGTATATGATGCATTCCGCGAGGTAAAAGACAGATTTTTAGATAAAAAACATTCACGTGCAACATGGCCGGGGTTACGACACATCCTACAAACATTATCAGACTTTTTGGGACAGTCCTTTGCACGATGACCAACGCAAGCACAAAGCAGACACAATGGTTGAGGCTGACTGGAGTTGTGGCAAACAGGAGTGTCCACGATACTTCCTCTGATGTCCTCCAGAAGGCGCCCATGCCAGTTTTCACCGGGGAAGGAACCCTGCTTGTGGGAGTCAATATCCAGATGATTAAGACCGGTGCACCAAAAGTGAGAATCGCGGATATATGTAGAATGCAGCAATCGTTTCCCCCGGCTATCGATTAACCCCTTTTTAAACTCAGAGCACTGAAGGGACTTCTCAACTAGGAGCATGCGCATGAGGGAGAGAGAAAGACTACTGGGCAGACTTAATCCACGAGCGGCCCTTTTACACTCCACCGACGTCTTACATCTAACCAGGATTGTTTTAGCTATATCCGGAAAACCACACTTCAGGGCCTTGAGATACTGATAAGCCTGCTCAACATTGAAAAATCTACATCCATCTACGACAAAGGGGAATCGGTAAAAGTTGGACAAGACATTCCTTGGTCCTTTAATGATATGGAACTGGGTGGGAGCAGGTTCCGTAACAGGAACAGGTGTAGGGACCACGGGAGGAACAGGAATAGCCGCAGTAATTTCGGTTATCGTGGATGCATCTTGAGTGGGAACACCGGGATTGACCAGTGTATTGTCTTGAGCGTGAAGCAGTGGGGCGGATAAACGAAGTCTTTGGAGTCGGGAGCCTTCGGAACACTGATCACAAACAAATATGAAGTTAGAATGGGTCAACAGCCCAGATATGGTCTTGAAGGTAGACACGGTAGGGACCACAAGGCACGTGAAATGAAGTACGGCAGCACAAATACCGCATTTCAATTTACGGTCGGCTGAACCGACATCTTTGGCACACGAGGGGCAGACCGGTATGGAGCAATCATTAAGGCTAGGGGTCCTAGATGGCAAGGGTTGGGAAACGGCGTGTGCAGTACGCTTAACTGGGGAATGACCGACCGGACCTGGGTTTAACTCCACATCTCCAGCCATGATGAGCAGACATCTCAGTGCACCAGCATGGCATCGGCCCAGAGTAAGGCAACCAAATTCCAAACCAAAGGGAGGGAAACTATGACATCGATAAAAACGAGAGTTTAACTGCTGGATCAAAACAGGGCTCCTAGATACCAGCAACCCACCAATAAACATATAATAAGCGTTTAGACCAGAGTTGGTAGAGGTCACTGGTACAATTGCTTGTTTTACAAGCAAGTTCAACAAGAAGGCGATAAGGAAATGGGTAATCATGTCAAATTGCAGTCGCCATTAGGATAAACCAGGACAACAACGCGGGACGACACCAGACCGTTTGCCACCGGTCCTCTTCCAAACGTGACAGTCGCTTGCGCAAACCGCACTAGGTCAAGCCCTGCTGCCCACAGGTGCCACTGCAGGGGTATCAATCATGCGTCAACAGCAAGATCTCGCTCCCCGGACACCCTACCCGATTTCCCCTAGCTATCCCGGCAGGTACCCGGTAGCTTCCTATGCCACACCCGCAAACCATTAGACACAGCGTTCGTGGCCTCGAAACATCCCAGCGCTTGGATGCAGCTACGCGTTCCACTGCATGGTGACCGCGAACCTTCACCATGAATTGTACCCTCTAGTAACTGTGCCACAGGAATCCGGAATGTGCTACAGGCTGAGCACCAGTGGGGTCGTCACTGGAGCACGATTTCGAGCTTGCCGCAGGATACCCGACAGACGCAGAGGCTCTGCCTGGCATATACCGGCCAGACACGGTCCGCGTTTCTTAACGGTGATTGGGCCGCTGGTCACCCGCACACCCACATAAATGGGGTCTGTTTTCATATACTAAACACCTCGCAAGCGTTCATTGGCTTTCGTATACTACGACAGTTAGTCACCGGTGGCAAGTGCAATACCGATGTCCAGGGCACACCCCTTACGGTCGCCACACCGTAAGTGACTTTCTTTCGAAAAGTCCGTGGAGGTTTCCCAACAGTGCCCCATATACACATATACACATATACACATATACACCTATACACATACAACAACAACAACGTTTATTCACCAGCACCCCAAT
>JABABH010000131.1 GCA_014238325.1 Coxiellaceae bacterium
ATTGTGCCCAAAAATATTATCTTAATTGGTTCCACCGGCGTTGGGAAAACAGAAATAGCTCGACGTTTAGCGACCACTCAAAAACATGATTCCTGTCCTTGTCCCTGGTTAAAGGTAGAGGCGACTAAATTTACAGAAGTCGGTTATGTCGGTCGCGATGTGGATTCTATTATCCGAGATTTGGTCGATATTTCTGTCAAAATGGTACGTGAAGGTGCCATTCTGCAGGTGCAAGGTGTGGCGAAATTAGCGGCAGAAGAACGTGTACTGAATATTTTGCTCCCGACATCACGCGGTCTTTTTCAAAATGAGCCGAATGAGAATAAAGAAGAAAAAGAAGACACACCTGCTCGCCAATCTTTGCGTCGTAAACTGCGTGCTGGTGATTTCGATGATAAAGAGATCGAGGTAGAGGTGAATGTTCGCTCTTCCTTTGAGATCATGGGACCGCCAGGTATGGAAGAAATGGTGAGTCAGCTGCAAGGGATGATGGAAAATATTTCAAATCGTCGAACGAAGTCGAGACGTATGCCGGTCAAAGAAGCGCTGCGCATCTTGCAAGAAGAAGAGTCCATGAGACTGATTAACGAAGAAGAAGTTAAGGCGAAAGCGGTGGTGCATGTTGAGCAAAATGGCATCGTCTTTATTGATGAAATTGATAAAATTGTTCGGCGAGAGGGTTCTACTGGTGCTGATGTATCTCGAGAAGGTGTGCAGCGTGATTTATTGCCCTTGGTCGAAGGATGTACGGTCTTTACGAAATATGGCATGGTGAGAACAGATCACATTTTATTTATTGCTGCTGGTGCCTTTCATGTCTCCAAGCCTTCAGAGTTAATTCCTGAATTTCAAGGCCGTTTCCCCGTGCGAGTAGAATTGCAAGCTCTAAAGGAGGAAGATTATTTTCGTATTTTGCAAGAACCCAAAGCTTCTCTACTGGAGCAGTCGGTTGCCTTGCTAAAAACGGAAGATGTTTCCCTGAACTTTTTAGAAGATGGCATTCGTCGTATTTCAGAAATCGCTTATCAATTGAATGATCGTCTTGAAAATATTGGGGCGCGGCGTTTGTATACCGTGATGACCCATGTCTTAGAAATGATTTCATTTGAGGCCTCCGATCATGCTGGGGAGACTGTCACGATTGATAAAAAATATGTCGATGAACAGCTGAGTGAAATTATTAAACATGAGGATCTTAGCGACTATATTTTATAATGATAGGGAGGTAGGGTGCTTTGTTCTGCTGCAGCTTCAAGTAGCAGAACACCCGCTTCCCCTGATCGCTGATCGGCTTATCTATTGAGAGCCGTTGATGTTTTAATATCCGATAAATAGGGCAAGCGAACGCGAGCCGTGGCCATCACTAAACGTTGCAGAAATATTTTGGTATCATCGCTTGTGGCATAAGTGAGTAAATCAGCGTTGATCCCACATCGCTCAATCGGTATCATCTGCAAGGCATATTTTATAAGTGCTTCCATCTCGGCGAGGCTCGGGAGGGAAGATAAGTGTGTATAGCTGAGTCCGAGATGCACATCATGAGCATCAGGTAAGTACATCAAAATATCAGTCAGGTGAGTATGGGTCTTGATACCTCTTATAGTGAGAATATCCGCGTCCCATGCTGCGATGGTCGGCAATATAGCGGATAGGTTATCTGTAGAAATGTGTGTATGAATTTGAGTACCATTCTGAGCAGCCGCTGTTGCTAATTTAAAGCTTTTATGAGCACAATCTAAGTAAGCTATACGATCCTCTTTTTTTTGGGGTAGATATTTTTCAAAGCCAGGTTCATCGATTTGTATCAAACCAATACCGGCTGCTTCTAAACTTTGAATCTCATCACGTAGCACTAAGGCCATTTGATGCGCTGTCGTTGCTATGGGTTGATCTTCACGGACAAAAGCATGTGTCAACATAGTGATCGGTCCTGTGAGTAAGGCTTTGATCGGCTTTGTTGTAAGCGATTGCGCGTATTCCATCCAATAAGATAATAAGGGTTGCATCCGTTTGATATCACCATCAATAATCGGTAGTTTGATGTGATGCGTGCCATCGCTTTGTATCCAAGCATGTTGAGTAATAGTGATACCGCTGATGCATGCTGCATAATATTCTGCAGCATCGATATAACTAGGTGCCGCGTGCACCAAAATATCTAAATCAAGGTCGACTTGCTGTGCGATAACCGAGGCAATATAGGTTCGCATTTTGCTCTCATAGATACCTGGAGTGACAGCATCTTGATGTGGTACGAAGCTATTAGGCTGAGGGAGAGGACTTATCATGCTCGTGGGCAATAAAGGGAGATGTATATTTTTATGTTGTATGGAGTTTCGAATAGGATGGGCATCTTTTCGATGCATATCTGTGCTGGTTAGGGCAGATAGTCGCTCTTGGATATCAGCACAACAGTTTCGCTCGGATCGGCGGCGGGATTCAAGTTTTTTGCGATTATGATCAAGTTCTAGTTGAATGCTTTGCCGTCCCGCGTTGAGACCAGTACTTAATAGCGCGATTTCTTCAATCTTTTGGCGAGCGAAAGCGAGATTTGTATATAGGATCGGATCAAGTTGCGATTCTTCTTCTAAATCGAGTGGTACGTGTAATAGGGAGCATGAGGGGGCAATCCATAATCGATCTCCCAAAGCAGCATGCAGGTTTTCTAATAGGTTTAATGATTGATGAAGATCATTTATCCAAACATTATGTCCATTGATTACCCCAATGGACAAGACTTTATGAGGTGGTAAATGGGTTAATGCTCTCCCTAATTCTGAGGGGGCAGCACAACCATCCATATGAAAACCGTCTACCGTTAATTCAAAAGTATCGGATAGGTGTTCGTGTAATCCTGCAAAATAAGTAGCTAATAAACATTTCAAACCTGAAAAATTGAAATGTTTATAGACTTTCTTAAATTGTTTGCGCCAGGCTTCTGGTAAGTCGATGGATAAAATCGGTTCGTCTATTTGTATCCATTCGACACCCATCCTATTTAATTTTAAAAATATCGCCTCGTAGACAGGTAATAGGGTATCGAGCAAACAGAGCTTATTAAAGGGTTGATCGGCACAGGCACCTAACCATAAAAAAGAGAGAGGACCTAGGAGTACAGGTTTGACGCAATAGTGTTCGTTGAGCGCATGCTGAGTGTAGTTGAATATATCATGCTCGTGGGATTGAAGATGAAATACTTGTGTTTGAGTGAACTCAGGGACAACATAATGATAGGCGGTATTAAACCACTGTGCTTTTCTACAGGCTGACGCTCGGATGTGATCACGACTGTCCCCATAAAACATATAGAAAAGAGTGTCTAAGGTTGCTATGCCGGGTTGGTTATCGTGCAGAAATCTACCGGGGATATTACCCAATAGAATAGATAGATTTAAAACGTGGTCAAACCAACAAAAATCTCCAATAGGTAATATATCGAGACCGACTTGGCTTTGTAGGGTCCAATGCTTCCCTTGGAGGTTAAATGCATATTGTTTTAGGGCTGCACTGTTGACTTCGCGGTGCCAATAGGCCTCAATGATTTTTTTAGTACCTTGTTGATATCCAATCCGTGGGTAGCCTAAGTTGTGAGCAAGCGCCATAGGTACCTCCAAGGATTGTACATCGCAGTGATATCAATATGCATGGTAGCTTGTGGATGTTTTTTTAAGCATCCTACTGAATTTATGGAAAAAATGCAAGTAAGTACGATCGGAGACTATCTGAAAAGATCTGCTATAATATCTTTTTTATCCTATTGAGTTTGGTATGCTTTATTGAGAAGGTAGGTGGTGTGACGTATTCGATGAGTTGCTTTATCCTATGATTTCTCGTAACCTACATGAGGGGTGGTAGATATGCATAGGTATCACCGACGTCGACACGCAACATCAGGGTATGATACATATGAGCGTAGAGCCTATTGCTTCTGAGTCTTTCTCGAAGGTCATCTTGAAATCACTATTAGAGGAGCGACGTTCTGATCGGTTTTGGAAGAATTTTCGTTTCTTTGGCTGGATTTTAATTTTATTATTATACATTTTTATTATCTTTTTTTTGAGCAGTGATAGAAAAGATACACAAAATGCGAATGCGCCTTATGTGGCCAGTCTTCAATTAAATGGTCTGATCTCGGCTGATACTAATTTTTCAGCAAAAATTGTGATTCCAGAGTTACAACAGGCTTTTGCAGATAGTAAATCCAAAGGGGTGTTATTAATTGTCAATTCTCCCGGCGGAAGTCCAGTTCAAGCCTCTCTCATTCACGATAAGATTCTGGAATTAAAGAAACAGTATAAGAAAAAAGTCGTGGTGGTGGGTGAAGACACCTTAGCTTCCGGTGCGTACCTGGTTGCCACTGCTGCTGATAAAATTTATGTCAATCCAGACACCTTGACCGGTTCCATTGGTGTTGTGATGGGTGGTTTTGGTTTTGTGGATACCCTAAAAAAATTGGGTATTACACGCCGAGTATTTACGGCGGGCACTCATAAAGATCGTTTAGATCCATTTTCTCAACTCGATGAACAGGATGTGGTGAAAATAAAACATGTTTTGCATCAAGTGCATCAACATTTTATACAAGATGTCTTAGATGGTCGTGGTGATAGATTGCAAGGCAACCGTAGTGAATTATTTTCTGGTGATTTTTGGACTGGTGATGTCGCCATGCAGTTGGGTATTGTGGATGGTACGAAAGATGTATGGACCGTCTTAAAAGAAGAGTTTAATGTAAAATATTATAAAGATTATACGATTAAGCCGTCGCTCCTGAAGCAATTAATTCAACATACGAGCACAGCGCTATCGCTGTATTTATACAAGCGTGTATCGCCTATCCAAGAGGTCGCTTATTAAACGGAGTATAATATTCTGATATCATATGGCTACTTATATTATTGGCGATATTCAGGGATGTTATCAAGATTTATTGGCATTACTGGATCGGATTAACTTTCAGCCAGGTGTCGATCGCCTGGGGTTTGTTGGGGATTTAGTCAACCGAGGTCCAGATTCCTTAACGGTGCTTCGCTTTATTCGTTCATTGCCAGATGCATTAGTGGTCCTTGGTAATCATGATCTGTATTTACTGATCTTGGGATACGGATTGATGCCTGAAGATGCGTATCCTCATACTTTTCAAGAAATACTGCAAGCTCATGATAAATGGTCGTTATTAGAATGGTTACGCCAGCAGCCACTTTTCTATGTTGACCCAGGTGAGCAATTCGTACTGGTGCATGCAGGGTTGCCGCCACAATGGTCTATTGCAGAAAGCCGAGATCATGCTGCAGAGGTACATCATTTATTGCATGGACCAGATAGTTCCATGTTGTTATCGGATTTATTTGGCGATGAGCCGTCAAGCTGGTCTGATGATTTACGTGGACATGAACGTTGGCGTTATATTACCAATGCTTTTGTGCGTATGCGATATTGTGATCGCAAAGGTCGTCTCGATATGCAGCATAAACAGGTGGTGTCGACGGCGATATCACACCCCTTCTTGCCGTGGTTTCAATGGCGTGATAGCAAGGCTGACCGTATTAAAATTATCTTTGGGCACTGGGCTGCATTAAATGGGGTATGTCCTATGCCACATATGTATGCTTTAGATACAGGCTGTGGTTCGGGCCGCCATTTAACAGCACTGTGTTGGGAAACCAAACAGCGGATATCAGTCGATTGCCGTACATTGCCACGTGTCGAATATGCGGAGGGAGAAATATGGACACATGCTCAGCATGATGAGCGAAAAGCCTCCTAAATGCATAGCTGACTAGCAGACTCCGGGTTTTTAGGCGTTATTGCTTGAATTCTATCTCAAATATTCACTATCCCCCATGCTCAATCTGATTTTAAAGGTTGATATTTAAAAATTCGTATTGTATTTGCTCGTTAATAGTTAAAAATTTATCAAGATGTGGTATTTTATGTTCATTAATTGGTATTGAGCCATAATTCTTTTATTTATCATAGGTTGTAGGAGCTTTGATATGACTGTGGAGCTTGTATCGCGTTGTGCTGAGCGTTTCTCTAAATTCCCAAAAATAAAACAGACGATAAGTTTGAGCGATGAGCAGAAAAAAGGAGATGAGTATAGGAGTCAGGCCAAAGACATCGCTAATAAATTAATACATCGAGCAAATAGTATTATTCAGGGCATGAAATATTTATCGCGTAGCATAAAAAAAGAAGAGGAGGCGAAATACTTTGAGAAACTCTCAGAATGTGCTTGTAAGATTGATCAGATACAGCGTTGGACTGAGAAACCTGTCACCTATTTATCGGGTTATCTATATACAAAAACGAAGGCAAGTAGCCATCAAGGATCTGAGGAGCTGGATTTCACAACACTTTTGCGTCCAATAAAACTATTTTATGACATGTTAATTGAGATAAAAATAAACCAGAGGAATGATTTTGATCCATTTTTCAAAAAAAATAGCTCAGTTTTGGAGAAATTAGCAAAAGATATAGGTGTGGAGATCAGTATACCTAAAGCCCCAAGCGCGAATTCGCATCACTTTAATTGGTTCAGCTGTATCAAGCCTCCTCATGCTCGTGTAGAGATTCAGAGTCAGCAGCCTCAGGCAAGTTCACAGGAGTTGCCTAAAAATAATGATCTGACCTTGCTGATTGCGAAAATTTTATTGTACTTGGATTATTTCTCTAAATATCAAGATGGCAGTTTGAGCTTATTGGAGGGAAAAGACAGCCAGAAATTGATAGATCAGATACAGGCGCACGATCCTGCTAATCGTTTTGTAGAATTCTATCAACGTGATGCTGAGCTCCAAAATTATAAGCTTATACTTGTCCCTACTCCTCGAGGGAGTAAGGCGGGATCAACGACACCGAGTGCACCGCCAGACCAAGAGCAACGTAGCTCAGCTGATGGAGGTTCCACCTGTCCGTCACTTGTTTCATCATAGTGAAGAGAGTTGTCTAGATGTTATCTTGCCTATCTAAAAATCCCAGCTTGTTTAAGCAAAAGCATCCTAAGCAAGTTGAGCAACCCATTCGTATTTCTGATGTACCCGAGAAATTCAACAAGGAATATGCTGAGATAAAAAAGAGTTGGAGAGAACTCATAGACGTAGGCTGGCATATGGTTGAAGATGAAGTGGTGCGTCGACCTCACCTCCAAATAAAGAAAATGCTTTCCCTTAAAGAGTTAAAGAAACTCAAGGGTAATTTTCGTCAGGTTGATAAAACACAAGCTGCATTGAATCAAAAACCTGGGCTTTCATACAGTGAATTCTTTACTGAATATCCAAAGATTCGTCCTTTTGTTGATCTTAAAACGTGGGAGGAGAAAAGCCCTTATGCTCTATTTCAGGAGACATCGGAAATATGTCGCATGTCCGAACTGCTATGCATATTGCTTAAATCTATGCTAGAGGAGTCATCTCTTGAAAATATTGATAAGTTTTTCTTCACGTATGGAGCGAAATTAGATCGGTTGTTGGATTTATTTTCCGTGGAAAGCGCACGTGCTGTCAGACGTCATGAGAGTGTCGATACGTGTGAATATAAGCTATATGAAGAGAATGAGTATACTGACGTAGCTTTACGTGCTAAAGAAGTCATAATTTTTATGGACTGTATCAGTTTTCAATGTTCGACTCAGCATCGGCATGACTTGAAGATGCTGAAAGAAACCGCTGAAGAGCTGGAGAGAGCGGCAGAAGATGATGCGGCTATGCCACTGAGGTATATCCGGTGTTATCTTAGGTTGTTGGATTCACCTTTGGATAAGTGCTCAGAGAAAGTTGATAGGATGTCGCACCTCGATCTTTTTAAAGGTGGGAAGCGTTCCTGGACAGCTAAATGGACTAAGACGATGTCGGGGGGCCTTCGTATGAGCGCTCAATCATGACGCCTGCGCAGTCTGCTTGAGCTAAAGCGGATGATTTTTTGACGACTAATTGTATCCAGGTGGGTCGAAAGGTATCGCATAAGTGGTCGATGATATATTCAGCAAAGCTTTCAATGAGCTGGAAGCTTCGCGCTTGGGCCCATGTTAAGACTGATGCCGCTACTTCACTGTAGTTAATGGTAGCTTTAATATCGTCAGTTATTGCAGCGGCCCGAGTATCGACTTGCCAGGTAATATTTAATACAAGCTCTTGCGCGGATTGTTGTTCATGTGGATGAACTCCTATGATAGTCGGGACATGGAGATGGTGAATAAAGAGCTTATTCACCAGACTGTTTTTCTCGAATTTCTTCAAAGGTTTTGCAGTCGATGCATTTCGTGGCAGTAGGACGTGCTTCTAAGCGACGTAGGCCGATCTCGGCGCCACAGTCTTCACAAAACCCATAATCTTGGTTCATAATGGAATCGATCACAGCTTCAATTTTTCGAATGAGCTTGCGCTCACGGTCACGCGTTCTTAGCTCAAGGGAAAATTCCTCTTCTTGACTCGCACGGTCCAGTGGGTCGGGGTAAGCATTAGGCTCTTTTAAGTGATCGACAGTGGAATCGACATCTTGCATCAGTTGGTTTTTCCACTCTAATAGGATATTCTTAAAGTGCGTCAATTGACTTTCATTCATATACTTCTCACCCTGCTTCAGTTCGTAGGGCGAAAAGTCATGGGTAGTCGTATCACCTGGCATTTTTTGATCCATCATAGTCCTCCTAGCTGCCTGCTGAGACAGTTATAATTCTGAGTATTTTATACTATAATGCAAAAGTCGCAAGATCACATCTCAAATTCATGCGCATTTTTTATGCGACAAGAAGGCGTGATTGGGCAAAACGCGGCATCGAATGCTGATAAGTGCTGCTTCTCCCGTTTTTTGTTCTAAAGATGTACTGAGTAGCGAAGGAATCAGGTAACGAAAGCGTGTGCCCCATGTGGCATTGTCCACGCCGACGATCAGTTCTCTTCCTCTGATATTGAGGACATGGCAGTGGGGTTGCATCGCTTGTGGTAAGGTATGGGTCAGCCATTCCTCCCATCGTTGGATACGGTGGACTTGTTCAACGACGGTCGCAAGCATCCCTTGGCTGAAATAATAAGACACACGCTCTGGATCGGAATCTTTTATCGGTACAATTGCTTGGGTCACGATGTTCCTCTTTTACCTATGGAGTGTTTGAAAGTGTAGACGAATAATAGCATCCGTCTTGCTGGAATCGACGTCTCACATGATCGATCACAAGGAAATTCCACTTCCCTGCTCAATGTTATAGAATGCTGGCTATGTTAATCAAGATCATTAAGAAAATATTTGGGACGCGTAATGAGCGTCTGATCAAACAATACTCACATATGGTGGTTGCCATTAATGCGTTAGAGAGCGATTTTCGCCAGCTATCGGATGCTGAGTTACGTGCTAAGACCGAGGTTTTCAAGGAACGCTTTAAACAGGGTCTAACTTTAGATGCCTTGTTGCCAGAAGCTTTTGCAGCGGTCAGGGAAGCAAGTGTGAGGACATTAGGGCTGCGACATTTTGATGTGCAGTTAATCGGTGGGATAGCTTTGCACCAAGGTAAGGTCGCAGAAATGCGTACTGGCGAAGGGAAAACATTGGTGTCTACCTTGTCGGCGTATTTAAATGCTTTGCCTGGAAAGGGTGTCCATATTATTACAGTCAACGATTATTTAGCCAAACGTGATGCTGAATGGATGCAACCTATTTATAATTTTTTAGGATTGAAGGTGGGTATTAATTTACCTGATATGGATTTAGCTGCAAAAAAAGCGGCTTATGCGGCAGATATCACCTACGGCACGAATAATGAATTTGGTTTTGATTATTTGCGCGATAACATGGTCTTGAGTGTAGAAGAGCAAGTACAACCGTCTTTGTATTATGCCATTATTGATGAAGTTGACTCGATTTTGATCGATGAGGCACGTACTCCTTTAATTATTTCCGGTCAAGCTGAAGAATCTTCTGCACTATATGCAAAAATTAACATCTTGATTCCTAGTTTAAAAAAGCAAATCGTCACGGAGGAGGAAGGTGCAACGGTGCCTGTGCCGGAGGGAGAACAGGGAGACTACACGGTAGATGAAAAAAATCGCCAAGCTTATTTAACAGAGCAAGGTCATCAGCATGTTGAAGAGTTGATGGTGCGGGCAGGACTCTTGGAAGATGGTGATAGTTTATACGATTTATCCAATATTACTTTGATGCATTATTTATATGCGTCTTTGCGTGCGCACGCTCTCTATCAACGAGATATCCATTATATTGTGCAAGAGCAATCGGTGGTGATTGTAGATGAACATACGGGTCGTTTAATGCCTGGTCGTCGTTGGTCAAGCGGCTTACATCAAGCGGTGGAAGCGAAAGAAGGCGTACCTATCGAACTTGAAAACCAGACTTTGGCGACGATTACCTTGCAGAATTATTTTCGTTTGTACCAAAAGTTATCCGGCATGACAGGAACGGCTGATACAGAAGCTTTTGAACTACAAAAGATTTATCACTTAGAAGTGGTCGTGATTCCAACGAATCAACCTATGATTCGTGAGGATGCACCGGATCAAATTTATTTATCCGAAGAAGCTAAATTCACAGCGATCATCAAAGCGATCAAAGCGTATCATGCTAAACGGCAACCGCTCCTTATTGGTACAGCTTCGATAGAAGCTTCTGAGTTGATTTCGCGTTTGTTAAAAAAAGATCATATTCCTCATGTCATTTTAAATGCTAAACAACATGAGCGCGAAGCAGAAATTATTGCTCAGGCCGGTTATCCCAGTGCTGTCACGATTGCAACCAATATGGCGGGTCGTGGGACGGATATTATGCTGGGTGGTAATCTCAATGCCGAGTTAGCAAAATTAGAGAGCCCAACAGAAGCAGATATAAAAACGTGTAAGACAGCATGGTCAACCCAACATGATCAAGTGATTGCCTTGGGGGGATTACATGTTATAGGTACCGAGCGTCATGAATCGCGACGTATAGATAATCAATTGCGCGGGCGTGCGGGCCGTCAAGGTGACCCTGGATCTTCTCAGTTTTATTTATCGGCTGAAGATAATTTACTCAGGATTTTTGCAGGTGAGCGTACGTATAATATGATGCGGCGTTTAGGGCTCAAAGCGGATGAAATGATTCAGCATCGTTGGTTGACGAATGCCGTCGCGAAGGCGCAGCAGCGTGTTGAAGCTTTTCATTTTGATAGTCGCAAACAATTATTAGAATATGATGATGTAGCCAATGATCAAAGAAAAGTGATTTATCAGCAACGTTCGAAATTATTACACGCCGAGGACCTGAGCGATACTATTAAGGATATTTTTCAGACAGCGATCAGTGATGTGATGTCAGCCTTTATCCCACCTAAAAGCTTAGAAGAAGAATGGGATATTGCGGGCCTCGAAAAACAATTGCAGGAAGATTTTGCGATTGCCCTGCCGATAGCAGCTTGGTTGGAAGATGAACCCCAATTATATGCTGAGCAGTTGGAGGAGAAAGTTCTGGAGTCTGTGGTGCATGCTTATCATGGAAAAATTGTGGATATTCCCAAAGAGAGTATCTCTCATATTGAGAAAACGACTTTCTTACAAATACTAGACCAACATTGGAAAGAGCATTTGGCTGCTATGGATTATCTGAGGCAAGGTATTCATTTACAAGGGTATGCGCAGAAAAATCCAACGCAAGAGTTTAAGCGCAAATCCTTTGAGTTACTCACGCAAATGCTAGCAAAAATTAAATATGATGTAGCCTCTGCCTTATCAAGCTTAGGCATGACAAACGACGTGGACATGGCAACTCGATCCTTGCCGGTCAACTTAAATTACTCGCACCCGAGTCTAGATGCACTGGATAAGACAGAGAGTGAAGCAGCAGGTGGAACGGATTACATGCAGTCAGGGGGGGTGGTGCAGTCAGCACATACTGAGCCTAAAATAGGTCGGAACCAACCCTGCCCTTGTGGCAGTGGGAAAAAGTATAAACAATGTCATGGCAGCATTAGCTAGGGACGAGTAGAGCTTGCGTAGAAAGCGATCCGTTGAAGAGCATAGAATCAGAAAATGCAACATTGCAAGGTAAAATGGATGTCCTGTACAATTTGTTGTGGTCGTTGGTTTTGATCCATATTCAATAGCAAAAAACGTACTACAAAGCGGTGCCGACCCACGCTCATCTCAGGGTAGACGAGTTCTGGCGCGTTGAGAACCAGGCGTATCATCTGACAAGGTAAATTAGGATTTAATGCTTCTTGATAGGCGCCTCCTGTAGTTTTAATTTTCTTGACAGTTGCCGTTTCACGAGCAATTTTAAGCACCGTGGAAACAACATGCTTCAATAACGTAAACTCTTCCGTCCAACGAGCTAAATTCGCTGCTCGTTTTGCAGGTATACGTTGTAGCCAAGCTAGATAGGCGGGCATACTAACGTGGGAACTACCCCAAGTCCCTTGAAAATGAGAGCGAAGCTGACTAAATAAGGGATGAGTACTGAGTTGCTCGCCGATTTTACCGGGCGTTTGTTGAAGGGTTTCTATTTGCTGCTGTACTGAATTGCATAGCTTGCTTAGTTTGTCAGAATCTAATTCTGGGGACCCATGCTCTTGTAGTCGTGAGAGAACCGAGAGGCAGGAGGATAACAATTGAGTGAGCTTTGATTTTAGATCCGGTCGACCTAAAATATCTAGCATTTTCATCAATGCAACCATGGCAATATCCGTGTCATATAGGGTATTGCGCGCCACATAACGATCGAAATGGGCCAATAAATACTCTAGCTTGAGGCATAATCGCATTGCCTCATTAGCAGGTTGTTCATAGGTGGTTAGATGTTCTTCTTTCATGACTGCCTATCTCGTCGCATGTTTATTTATCATAACATGGATTATTTATACCTTAAACTTTCTATCTGAAGCGATTTGCTTTCATTGAGTGAGCGATCTTGCTTGATAACCATTCTATCGTCCACAAAATCTTAAAACTGTCTTATATAACAGTCTTAATGAAAGTGATATCGCGTTAAAAGTGTTCTAGGCCTTTTCTTCGATGTGAAAGTAGCGACGACGGAATGCTGCTTAGTCGATTGTTCAAATAATAATCTCTTAAGCTTCCTGAAGTACAATCTAAGTATATTTATTCTTTTAAGCATTTTTATACTTTTGAGTAACATTATGGTCGCCTCTATTGAAACGAATACTATTCAGGACTTACCACCTGAAATTTTTCATAACCTACTATTTTCTATCCAGGATGCTAGAGAATATCTTAAATTGACTCGCGTATCTCGTCGTTTCAAAGCCGCTATCTATCAGCCTGAACAATGGACCTTCCTTTTAGATGGCTTTTCTTTTGACGCTATTCTATTGCATATACAGGAACAAAGGCCGTTGTTCCTTTGGTTCAATCATTTACAGGCTTCTGCCTTTCCTGTGGATCAATTATTGTGGGCGTATATCAAAGAAATAACTCAACACAAGGAGGTGCAATATACATGCGAGAGTCCTAAAACTGGGCCTGGATCAGCAGTGATGGAAGTCATACGATTTGTTTTTATGCCAGCTTTATTAAAAAATCTGAGAGCATCTCCCCAGCTGATGATGCTTTTATGTCAGCAAGGCTGGCTTTCTGGAATGAGCTGTTATTTTAGGGGAAATGTTCCTTTGCTGTTGAAAATTCGTCAGAAAAGCGAGAAGAGCTTCAATAAGGCACTGGACTTGCTGGAGACCATAGGTGTCTATCATTCTGATTTTTTGAAGGAAATACGAGAGAGTAGCAATCCGGTCATTGGAGGTGATGCTAGACGTCTTCAACGTGAGTGCATTTCCAAGCTTAGAGGGGATGCAACAGATCGTTTCTTACAAGCCTTATCTGAGATGCATCGTTTTTTGCAATCGGTATCTGCTTCCCCACCACCCTTTATGAAAGAGAGAACGTTAAAGGCCATCAAGAAAGCTTATGCTGAAGGTGCTGATTTGAATGTCTGGGGTAAGGTTGTAAGTGCTTCATTCGACCGACAGTCAACACCTTTGCAGCGTATAGTTCGTTGGGGGCTTGATCAATATCTGGACTTATTATTGAAGTACGGAGCGAATCCAGATATACAAAATATGAAGGGTAACACGGCTTTGCATATTGCTGTGTTACATAATAGAGCAGAGGCTGTGTCATCTTTATTAAAGTTTGGTGCTCAACTTGATGCTAAAAATAATTTAGGGAAAACTCCATTAGATATGGCACAACTTCAAAAAAATAGACCAGATATGATAGCAGCCATACAGCAAGGCTCACGTCGAGAGGTATCATCACGGCATCGTCCTTTGAAGGATGTATTAAGACGGTATCATGACTTTAAATCGATCTCTCGTAGGCAGCATTTTTTTGCAGAGCCATGTCCTATCGATTACAAAAGCGTAGAGGATAGTTATCAGCCACGCTAGATTAAAAGGCTCTGCACTGCCAGACGTATTGGATGGGCTTAATTATTCGACGGTCACGGATTTGGCCAGATTGCGTGGCTGGTCAATATTGGTGCCTTTGAGTACGGCGACGTGATAGGCCAAGAGTTGCAAAGGAATGGTATATGCTATGGGTGCGAAATCAGGATGGATAGGTGGCATTTTTATCAGCGTGGTATTGCGCGATGGTTTCCAGGGAATGCGTTTGTCCATAAAAATATATAATTGACCGCCTCGGCTTTGTACTTCTTGAATATTGGCTTCTAGTTTTTTGACGCATGGGTCATGATAAGCGACGACGACGATCGGCATAGCATGACTGACTAATGCAAGCGGGCCATGCTTGAGCTCTCCTGCGGGATAGGCTTCCGCGTGAATATAGGAAATCTCTTTTAATTTTAAGGCGCCTTCTAGTGCGATCGGGAACAGTTTCCCGCGTCCCAAAAATAAGGCATGATGCTTGTCGGCAAAAGCGTGTGCTAATTGCTGAATGCTGCGATTCAAGGTGAGTATTTCGCGTATTAAGTCAGGCAATTGTTGTAGCTCGTGTATCAAGGACTGTGGTGCCGACGTAGGATGACTGTCATCCTGTAAGCGGAGTGCGAATAATAATAATGCGAGTAATTGTGTCGTAAAGGTTTTGGTTGCCGCGACCCCAATTTCAATGCCTGCATGGGTGAGCCATAGGATATCGGCTTCTCTTGCTAAGGTGCTATGTGCGGCATTAGTCATCGCGAGTGTAGCAGCATATCCTATTTTTTTTGCTTGCCTTAGTGCGATTAAGGTATCTGCGGTTTCTCCTGATTGTGACAAGGCAATCAATAAAGTATGTGGTTCTATCATAGTTGGACGATATAAATGTTCACTGGCCATATCGACCTGAGTGGGTCGTTGCGTCAAGTTTTCTAGCCAATAGCGTCCAATGAGCGCAGCATGGTAGCTGGTGCCGCAAGCGATAATATGGATGCGCTTTATTTTTTTTAGGATGCGCGTGTGCATGGGAGTGTGGGTAGCGTGTTTGCCCTGTGCATCCATATAATATTTGAGTGTTTCTGATAATGCGACGGGCTGCTCGAATATTTCTTTTTTCATATAGTGGCGATATCGCCCTTTACTGACGGTGCTACTGCTTAAGTGGGTTTGTTGTATGGGGCGTTGGATGAGCTCATAATTTTTATTATAGATGTCAATGCTATCGGTCTGAATACGCGCGATATCCCCTTCTTTTAAATAAATAAATTGTTGTGTAAAGGGAGCTAAGGCAATGGGATCAGAAGCGATTAACTTGGAGTCGGGACTGATCCCAATAATCAGGGGGCTGCCGTAGCGTATCGCGTAGAGCGTATGGGGTTCAGCGGTCAATATAATACCCAGTGCATAGGCGCCCTTGAGCGTACGGGCGGTTTGTTTTATCGCCGCTAGTGCATTAGGCGCTGATTTCAGATGGTAGTGCAGCAAATGGGCAATGGTTTCAGTATCGGTCTTTGATTGAAACTGATAACCCGCTTTGGTTAATTTTTGATATAAATGATCGTGATTCTCGATAATACCGTTATGCACGACAGCAATGGCATCATGAGAACAATGAGGGTGTGCATTTTTTTTGCTAGGTTTGCCATGAGTGGCCCAGCGCGTATGCGCGATACCAATATCACCATGCATGGGTTTTTTGTGTAACGCATCAATCAGCGTAAAGACTTTTCCTTTAACACGTTGGCATTGAATTTTTTGCGTGTCTTTTGCAATAACTGCAACGCCGGCTGAATCATAGCCTCGGTATTCTAGGCGGCTTAATCCTTGCAGTAACGTGGGTAGAATATTGCGTTTAGTGATGCCACAGACGATGCCACACATATTATTTCCTAATACTAATAGTGCTGATTATAGTCAATGCTTTCATTGAAAGCGATAGCTTGATGCCATAATGATGATAGTGCGTCCATCATTGTCTAATTTTATGACGAGAGAGTCTAGCAGATATATCGCAGAAGAGAATATGTCTATTGACTGATCCCATAGTTGCAAGGGATGATCATGAAAAATCTTGTCTGTATCAAGGGCTTCTATCCATTTCTCTTTTTTGTATAAGATGTATAGGAGCTATCATAAAGCAATTTTAAGCTTGATGGGTCAGGCATCGGCATTTCTGTTAGTCAGATGATGCATATTTAAGTATCATATTATATTTTTGAGGAGTAGACATGCCATCACGTTCTAAATATGCTCATGCCCTTCGTGTGTTAGCGATGGATGCTGTGCAACAAGCTAAATCTGGGCATCCCGGCATGCCTATGGGAATGGCGGATATTGCCGAAGTCTTGTGGCGCGATTTTTTAGTATTTAATCCCAATAATTCCGCTTGGTTGAATCGTGACCGCTTTATATTGTCCAATGGTCATGGGGTGATGTTGCATTATGCCTTATTGCATCTGACTGGATTTGATCTCTCCTTGGATGACTTAAAACAGTTTCGTCAATGGGGTTCAAAAACGCCGGGGCATCCTGAAAGGGGGGTGACCCCAGGTATTGAAACGACCACCGGTCCACTGGGGCAAGGTTTAGCGAATGCGGTTGGCATGGCCATAGCGGAACGGGCGCTGGCTCAGACCTTTAATCGTGATCATTATGCGATCGTCGATCATTTCACCTATGCATTTGTGGGTGATGGGGATCTTATGGAAGGTCTATCCTATGAAGCTTGCTCTTTAGCGGGCACGCTTAAATTAGGCAAGTTAATCGTGTTTTACGACGATAATGGCATCTCCATCGATGGTGATGTTCAGGGCTGGTTTACGGAAGATACGCCGAAGCGATTTGAAGCCTGTGGTTGGCATGTGGTCGCCGATGTTAATGGGCATGATCCAGACGCGATTCAGTCTGCTATCGAGGAAGCGCGTGCGGTTTCGGATAGACCGAGTATGATTGCTTGTAAGACCATCATTGGCTATGGTGCGGCTCCTGCCTTAGCGGGCCATGCGGTCGTCCATGGTGCACCTTTGGGATTAGAAGAAGTGGCCCGTGTGCGCATCGCCTTAAATTGGCCGCATCCCCCGTTTGAGATACCTGATGAGATATATGCCGCTTGGGATAAGCGAGCATCTGGTGAAGGTCGCGAGCAGGCATGGCAATCCCTATTTGATGAGTATCGTGCAGCGTATCCGGATCTAGCAGCAGAATTTTTGCGTCGCCAAGCACGCTGTTTACCAGAGGCATGGGAGGAGATGACCCAGCAGTTGATAGAGGAGCGCCAAGACAATAAGCAATCATTAGCCACCCGTAAGCATTCTTGGCAGTGCTTAAATGCATTATCTCAGCTTTTGCCAGAGTTAGTGGGGGGGTCAGCCGATTTATCCGAATCCAATGGAACCCTATGGACAGGGGCGCAAGTTTTAAGTGCAGTAAACCCGAGCGGCAATTATATTGAATATGGGGTGCGTGAGTTTGCGATGTCCGCGATCATGAATGGGATGGCCATACATGGCGGCTTCATTCCTTTTGGCGGCACATTTTTAACTTTTTCGGATTATGCGCGTCCTGCCTTGCGCTTGGCTGCGATTATGCAGGCGCATGTGATCTTTCTCTATTCTCATGATTCTATTGGTGTTGGAGAGGATGGACCCACTCATCAGCCAGTGGAGCAGATGGCTGCATTGCGTTTAATGCCAGGTTTGTTGATTTGGCGTCCTTGTGATGGTGCAGAAACTGCGGTGATGTGGCAGCAAGCATTGAGTCATCAGCAACCGCATGTGGTAGTCTTAACACGACAATCCGTCAAACAGCAGGTTCGCACGACAACACAGTTAGCTGCAATAGCAAAAGGTGGTTATATATTATGGGAGTCAGAGCGGGGCTGTGATGCTATTATTATCGCAACGGGCTCGGAAGTATCCTTGGCTATCGACGCGGCTATACGTTTAGAGCAAATCTCTCGTTTTGTGCGGGTAGTCTCGATGCCCTGTTGCGAACGATTTAAAGCGCAGTCTTCGGCTTACCGTGAGGCCGTATTACCCTCCACGATTAAAAAGCGAGTAGCAATTGAGGCAGGTGTGCCTGACTCTTGGTATCCTTGGGTAGGGGAAGCAGGCAAGGTGATGGGATTGGATCATTTTGGTGAATCCGCGCCTGGTGATAAGGTGATGGCGGCTTGTGGATTTACAGTCGAGCAGGTCATGCAAACGGTATCCGATTTCTTTTTGTAATACGATGCCTATCCGTTTCGGTATTGAATCTTTGAATGAGACATAGATATTATTTAAGTGGGAGTATGAGAATGTCATATAATATTGCTATCAATGGTTATGGGCGTATAGGGCGCAATATTCTGCGGGCGATCTATGAGAGAGGCCAGAACAAGCAGCTGAAAATTGTGGCGATTAATGATTTAGCAGATATTCATGTGAACGCGCATTTAACACAATACGATAGTGTACATGGTCAATTTTCACATAAAGTCGATGTCCAGGATCATCATCTATGTATTGATGGAGATAAAATTGCCGTATGTGCTGAACGTAATCCGGAAAAATTACCGTGGAAAGCCTTAAAAGTCGACCTTGTTTTAGAATGTACAGGATTATTTGCAAGTCGTGCAAAGGCTGAGGTGCATTTGAAAGCGGGGGCCTCTAAAGTATTAATTTCGGCGCCCGCCGGCTCGGATGTTAAGACCATTGTATACGGCGTGAATCATCATACGCTGACCTCTCAAGACCACGTGGTATCGAATGCCTCTTGTACGACCAATTGTTTGGCCCCGTTGGCAAAAGTATTGCATGAGGAATTTGGTATCATCGATGGTGTGATGCTCACGGTACATGCTTATACGAATGACCAGATGTTAACGGATAGTGATCATAAAGATTTACGTCGGGCGCGTTCAGCGACACAGTCGATGATCCCGACTAAAACAGGTGCGGCCTCTGCCTTAGGTTTAGTCTTGCCTGAGTTGGATGGTAAGCTGGATGGTTATGCCATTCGGGTGCCGACCATCAATGTCTCGGCTCTGGACTTAACCTTTAGCCCTAAAAAAACGGCCTCGGTTGAGGATATCAATGCCGTTGTCAAACATGCCAGTGAAGCTAAGATGCAGGGAATTTTAGGATATAACGATAAGCCGTTGGTCTCGGTTGATTTTAATCATGATCCACGTTCTTCTATATTCGACGCAGAAGAAACCCGCGTTCAGGGCGGTTTAGTCAAGGTCTTATCTTGGTATGATAATGAGTGGGGTTTTTCGAATCGCATGATCGATACCGCACTTGCATTATTGCAGGCATAAACGATGTTAAATGAGCGCTGCCCATTTTTTTTAACCCTGGCAGACCTCGATCTTAAAGGCCAGCGTGTCATCATACGAGAAGATTTTAATGTGCCGATTGACCATCAGCGCGTCACCCATACAGAGAGAATTGAGCGTGCTGTACCCACGATTCAACAAGTACTATCTGCGGGTGCTCGCGTGCTCTTGCTCTCGCATTGGGGGCGACCGACAGAGGGTCATGTGGAGGCTGAGTATTCACTGGCGCCAGTCGCAGAGGTCTTATCGCAATTATTAGGCCAAGCGGTGCCATTGGTGACAGATTGGTTAGATGGGGTGAGCATTGAGCCAGGACAAGTCGTATTGGCAGAGAATGTGCGCTTTCTTCGAGGTGAGAAAAATAATGAGCTCAATCTTGCGCGTCGGATGGCCAAGCAGTGTGATATTTTTGTTATGGATGCGTTTGCAACGGCACATCGCGCGCAAGCGTCGACAGCGGGGTTGGCTGAGCATGCACCGATTGCCTGTGCGGGCCCCTTATTAATGGCTGAATTAGAGGCACTATCTTATGCTTTAGATCGTCCGAAAAAACCGGTCGTGGCCGTTGTGGGTGGTTCAAAAGTTTCAACAAAAATAGCTTTATTAGAAAATTTGCTGCCGAAAGTCGAAGTCTTGATTGTCGGTGGAGGTTTGGCGAATACTTTTTTAAAGGCACAGGGTTATCCTATTGGCCAATCTTTATATGAGCCGGCATGGTTGCCTCAAGCGCAAGCATTTTGGGCAGCTGTTGAAGCACATCAAGTCAAGATGCCGCTTCCACAAGATGTGGTGGTTGCCTCCTCTTTGTCGGGGGAATCTACGATTAAAAGCATCGATGCTGTTTCTCAGGAAGATAATATTTTTGATATGGGTCCACAAACATCCGCCTATTATGCCGATTTAATTCAAAATGCTGCTACCATCGTTTGGAATGGGCCGGTGGGTGTTTTTGAAAAACCCCCCTTTAGCCATGGTACCGCCAAACTTGTTCAGTCCATTGCAGAGAGCTCGGCTTATGTTATAGCGGGTGGAGGGGATACCTTATCGGCTTTAGCAAAATTTGGAGCCAGCGATGCGATCTCCTACGTCAGTACAGGTGGAGGAGCTTTTCTTGAATTTATGGCGGGCAAAGTATTGCCGGCCTTGGCAATCTTAGAGCGGCGTGCACGACTTTGAGCGTGTCATCCAACGAGGAAACGATATGCAAAGACGAACGAAAATTATTGCTACCTTAGGGCCAGCTGCAGATAAACCTGGTGTATTAGATGATATATTAGCGGCAGGTGTCGACATCGTGCGATTAAATTTTTCGCATGACCAGCACCAACGGCATGCCGATCGTATTCAAAGGGTACGGTCTTGGTCCAAAAAACATCACAAGATTATTGGCATTCTAGCAGATTTGCAAGGCCCAAAAATTCGTGTCTCGAGTTTTATAGAGAAAAAGGTGGTACTGCAGTCTGGACAAGATTTTATTTTAGACGCTGCCTTAGCAGCGGAGGCGGGTACACACGAAAGGGTGGGGATCGATTATAAAGACTTGCCCCAAGATGTGAAGCCCCATGATGTTTTATTTCTTGATGATGGTCGGTTAAAAATGATCGTGACGCGCATCAGTGGCACGCAAATTATTTGTCGTGTTGAAATGGGGGGAGAGCTATCGAATCATAAAGGTATTAATCGTTTAGGGGGAGGTTTATCAGCACCTGCATTAACGCCCAAAGATAGGGAAGATTTAAAATTCGTTTTGGGCTGTGATGTTGACTATATTGCTTTGTCCTTTCCACGTAGTGCTAAAGACGTGATACAACTGAAACGTTTAATTCAAAAACATGAAGGCCAGGCGGCCGTGATTGCGAAGATTGAGCGAACTGAAGCTGTTGAAGATATTGATGCGATCATTCAAGTGAGCGATGGCGTTATGGTTGCTCGTGGTGATTTAGCGATAGAAATTGGTGATGCTGCCGTACCCTTAGTGCAAAAAAATATTATTCATCGAGCGCGAGCCTTAGATCGGCCTGTGATTGTAGCGACACACATGATGGAGTCTATGATTCATAATACCGTGCCAACCCGTGCAGAAGTCTCTGATGTCGCGACAGCGGTGCTCGATAATGTGGATGCAGTGATGCTTTCTGCTGAAACTGCGGTGGGTCAATATCCACGACTTACGGTGGAAGCGATGCATCGCGTTTGCATCACATCAGAAGCGTCGAAGCAATTTCAAATCTCAGGACATCGTGAGGAGTGTCGATTCCATCGTATCGACGAGGCGATTGCGATGGCCACCATGTATACGGCTAATCATCTCAATATTACGGCTATTATGACCTTAACGGAATCGGGTGCGACACCGTTATGGATGTCACGTATTCGCACAGGCATTCCCATTTATGCCTTAAGTCGCTTCACCAGCACGCTAGGCTATATGACCTTATATCGGGGGGTCTATCCTATTGCTTTTGATCCTACCAAAATTGCACGCGATAAAATTAATCATTGTGCTGTTGACGCGATTCGAGACTGTAGTGCCTTGCAAAATGGTGATTTAGTCATGCTCACAAAAGGGGATCATATGGGTGTGGGTGGTGGTTCTAATGCTATGAAAATTTTAGTAGTCGGACAGATGGTTCGTGAATATGAATGATCATGTGTAGTTAATTTTTTGCAATTAATTTTTGCAATTAATTTTTTGTAGCTATCGTTCGTTATTTGTTGTATTATTTTTAATGCCTTGGTTGGTTAAGGCTTTGAATTTTTACCAATAAAAGAGGGGTACTTCATATGAGTAAGCGAGCTGTTCAGAATAAAATAGAACAACAGGCACAGGACCACACGCATTCTAGAGAAGCTGCGAAGAAGCTTGCTCAAAAGCAGCGCCTCGCTAACTTATCCAACAGTCAACCGCTGCATAAAGGTCCTGGATCTGAAGACCTGTATAAGCAAGAGCTAAATTTTGTATCAAGGAATCTGTCTTGTGAGGAAGAGCAAGTAAGGAGCAAGACTTACCAAAAATTTCTAGATTCTTTTAATGGGTTCATGCGTAAACACCCAGTGGCTAGGGTTCTTTTGAAAGTTGCTTGTGCCGCTTATCTTCTATTGATGTGCGGGATGATGATAGGCGGTTTAGTTCTAGGCTTTGTGCTCGGGCTGGCCTTAACACCGACCCCCTTCTTTCCTATAGGATGTTTGCTTCTAGCGGCTGTTGGGGGGATTGGTTTCTTTATCGGTGGTATGGCTGTTATGGAAGCCTATAATCACCAGGATGACATAAAATCGGAGCAGAGTAATAGGCAGGCTATTGATCCGAAGAAGGGGGAGAATGTATTCAAAAATTCTAATTCTCAAGATGGGTCTTTGTATAAGCAGAAGCCTCAGGCTGACAGTCGTCATTCTAAATTTTTTACTAATAAGCATGATAATAGTCCAGCAGTTGTTTCTGCAGATTTGCAGCAGGCAGATGGTTTGTCTTTGGCACCTAGCCATGCCTGTTGTTAAGGCTTCGAATTTTACCTAATAAAAGAAAGGATATTCCATATGAGTGAGTCAGCTGCTCTGATCACAGCAGAGCAGCACACAGGGACAGGATCACGCGCAAAAGTCGTGTCGGCAGCGATTTGTGGATGCACTGAAACACTATTCTTTATGGCCGTATTCTGCACAAGATATGAGGTTCGTTCAAGAGGAACTGCGGCAGTGGTTATATGAAAATCAAGTGCTGTATACAGGTTCTGATCAGAGGTTGTTCTCGCTATATAACATAGATCTGCGTAATCTGTTCATAGATCTAGCTGATGCAGAAGGACGAAAAGACATCGAGCTTATCTTAAAAGCCGCTTGGTGGCTTATCCGTTTGTCGAATGATGCAAAGGGTCAAGAGATACGTACACGAAACCATCATGACTGCTTTAAAAGCAGTATTAAAGATTTTTTCTAGAATCTGGGAGACTTCGAGTTCTGATCAAGTTAAATGTATAAATGCTTGGACTGCTTTAATAGTTGGGGTTCTTTGCATACCACTACTGTGTCTCGTTGTCGTACTATTATTTGTAGCGGTGCTACTCAGTAGCGTCTTTGCGTTTAATCTAGCAGCTGCTTGCTTTGGTGGGATAGTGGGTATCTTATTGTGCGCGAGGCTTGTGTCTGTTGCAGCTGAGTACAACTTTTCTGATCATAGTAATTTGGAGTCTTTTGAATACGGATCTATCTGGGGAGCCCTTAAGCGCGTGGATACGCAAACATGTGAAAGGGGTTGTGAATCTACTATTTATCTGAAGAGGTGGGAGCCGCGGTTAAAGAGAGGTTTTATTCCTAAACATATTAAGTCGAATCAGCCGAAGTATGACCTGAGCATCCAGTATTTTTTTAAAGTATG
The DNA here is from genome assembly GCA_014238325.1 of Coxiellaceae bacterium. Classification (GTDB taxonomy): domain Bacteria; phylum Pseudomonadota; class Gammaproteobacteria; order Coxiellales; family Coxiellaceae; genus JABABH01. The sequence goes on from JABABH010000131.1 coordinate 24,070, forward strand.
TGATAAACCATCTGCTTCTCAAGAGCCGCAGGATAATGGTACTTACCGTGAGTATGAAGATCGTCGTTGGTATGAAAAATGATGTTGAGCAGTGAAGGTTATCAACGCCTTTTTATCTCAGCACTGACTGAGGCATCCCGAGTTGAGTCATGATATTGAATGCTTTGCATCGAATTCTGGCTTCCGTTATTTGATGACGTAAAGAACGACAGGCGAGTTGACTCCCAAAGATC